>JAGTVD010000288.1 GCA_018224505.1 Desulfatitalea sp.
GAAGGACCTATACCTGACCCGGGCCTTGCGACGCACCCGATCGGGCGCCAATTGCTCGACCGAACCCTCGCCCTTCACGGCGGATATTCCTTCGCATCTCCTGGTGGGAACCCGGGTTGCCGCCAAGCAACCGCCGCCGCAGCAATTGACCTTGTTCTAGAACGGGGGGGCGCGAATTGCCGGGTGTGGCAAAAGAGGGTTTCGCTCAATGGTAAATATAGTGTATGTAGGTGCCCTATCATCCTGGGACTAACCTCCCGGGCTTATCCCAGAACAGCAGGAGGAGCCTAAGCGATATGACCAAAGTCAAGCTCGTGGCCGCACTGGTTCTCGCCATCCTGGCCATTATTGTGGTGTTCCAGAATATGGACCCGGTGGCTACCCAATTGCTCTTCATTACCATCGAAATGCCCCGGGCCGCCATGCTGGCGCTTACACTGTTGGTCGGTATTGCCATCGGGGTCTTTGCCACCCTGGTCGTGTCCGCTCGGCGCAACCGTGGTATCAAGGAATCCGAACCGGAAGATGACGTTCGCCCATGAGTGATACAATCATTGTTTTTGATGCCAAAGCACGGGCGGTGGCCAAAGCGCAGCATTACCTGAGCGATATGGAGGGCTTGATACGCGATGGCGAGCGGGCCATCGCGTTCCTCCTTCAGGCCCTGGACGCGGCTGACGACGATTTGAAACTACGGATCGTATTGATGTTGGGTGCCATTGCCGATTCCCGCGTTATTCACCCCCTCTATTGTCTCATGCGCGATGAACGGCAGAGCGAGTCCCTGCGCCACGCGGCGGCCGTGCAGCTGAGTTTGTTGGGAGACAAGGTTGAGGATCCCCGGCAGTGGGTGGCGGATCTGATCGAGGATCTGGACGACGAAGATCCTTTCATGCGTGCCACAGCCGCTTTTGCGCTCGGGTGGGAGGGCAACCAGCAGGCCATCACACCCCTGGAGGAAGCCCTCTGCGATTCGGACATGGAGGTCCAGCAGGCCGCTGTCAGCGCCCTGACCAACATCAAGGACGAGCGGTTGTTCGATGTGTTGATCGAACGTTTGATGAGCGGACCCAAAGAGCAGCAGCGCTGCATTCTCTACCATTTAAGCTGTTTCGGCACCCGCCGGCGCGAGGTGATGGGAATTTGTGCCCGCTACCTGGATCATCCGGATGCCGATCTGAGATATGATGCATTGGTGGTGCTGGATGCGGTTAACCCGATCGACAAGCCTTTGCCGCTTTATTTACAGTCGCTGACCGACCCCGATCCACGCATTCGAGAGGTGGCCCTTGTTTACCTGGCAGCGGAAGACAAAACGCGACTGCAGCGATTGGAACCCGAGGTGCTTGCCCTGGTCGGCGACCCGGTGCCCAACATCCGGCGGGCTGCCACCCGCCTGCTGCACCACATCCATGATGGTCCAATGGTGATCAACCAACGATGATTCGTCCGGTTAATCGTCTACCAACGGATCATGGCACCACCCCATGTCAAACCGCCGCCGAACACCGGCATGCAGATGGTCTGCCCTTTCCGGATGCTTCCGTCGCGCACCGCTTCATCCAGGGCGATGGCACAGGATGCCGCCGAAATATTGCCATACTTTTGCAGTGTCAGATAAAATTTTTCCATGGGAATGTTCATGGTCTGGGAGATGTTCTGAAACATGCGGATGTTGGCTTGGTGGGGAATAATCCAGTCGATGGCATCCACCGCCATGTTGTTGTGATTGGCCTCTTCGATGATGCTGTCCATGAAACGGCGCACCGCCACCCGGAATGTGAGGTTGCCTTCTATCAGGCGCAGGTGGTGCCGCTGCGCATCCACGCTTTCATGGGAAATGGGGGTTGTGGACGAGCCGCCTCCGGGCAGCAGGATATTGCGGCCGTTGGCGCCATCGCTGTGAATGTGGGTGGACAGCAGTTCAGCGCCGGTATTGCCGACGGTTACGATGGCGGCACCGGCCCCATCTCCCCAAAGTACGCAACAGCCGCGATCATTCCAGTCCAGGGTGCGGGTCATGATTTCCGCGCCCACCACCAGAATGGTGCGAAATGTGCCGCATTTCAGGTATTGCTCAGCGACATTGAGGCCAAAGACAAAACCCGAACAGGCGGCGGTGAGATCGAAGGTGACGGCCCGGGGCGCATCCAGTTTAGCCTGCAGCCAATTGGCTGTCGAGGGGCAGCAGGTGTCCGGAGTTACCGTTCCAACGATGATCATATCGATTTCGGTGGCCGAAATACCCGCCATTTCCAACGCTTTGCGGGACGCCTCGCAGGCCAGATCGGAGGTGGTGGTTGTTGGATCGGCAATGCGTCGTTCACGCACGCCGGTACGTTTGGTGATCCATTCATCCGAGGTATCCAAGCCGCCCTGGACCAATTCGTCATTGGTAACGATTCGCGGAGGCACATGGGAACCCGTGCCGATAATTCTTAACTTTTCCATGATATTTTACTCTCTAACGGTTATTTGGACAGATCGTCTGCCACATTCAGGGCCCGCGATAAACAGACCCGCTTTCAGTTTGCGGGCGGGTATACCATAGCTATCCGATTCGGTATAGACGCAATTGCATGGAGGAACGGATGCTCAAACCAGACCTGCCACAGATCATGGACGAAGAGGGGGATTGCTTGCCCGCTGGACTGCCATTGGTGGTGGACGCGCATGTGCATATCTTTCCCCAGGGCCTTTTTACGGCCATCTGGCAATGGTTCGATGCCCATGCCTGGTCGATTCGTTACCGCCTCAGCACGGCAGGGGTGTTTGACTTCTTGTTGTCCCACGGCATCAGCCACATTGTTGCCCTCCAATATGCTCACAAACCCGGCATTGCGGCAGCCTTGAATCGCTACATGGCTGCCCAGTGTTCCGAATACCGGGAAAAGGTCACCGGCATGGCCACGATATTTCCCGGAGAGCCGGATGCCGTCGCCATTCTCGCGGAGGCTTTCGATTTGGGGCTGGCGGGGGTGAAGCTGCACGCCCATGTCCAGTGTTTCGACATGAACGGGCCGGAGATGGATCCGATTTATGAGCTGTGCGCCAACGTCGACAAACCCATGGTGATGCATGTGGGGCGAGAGCCCAAAAGCCCACATTATGCGTGCGATCCGTACGCGATATGCCGGGCCGACAAGCTGGAACGGGTGATCGAAAATTTTCCGCGCCTGCGTGTGTGCGTACCCCACCTGGGGTTGGACGAATTGTCCGCTTACCGCCACCTGATTGAAGCCTATGACAACCTGTGGCTGGATACCACCATGGCACTGGCCGACTATTTTCCACTGCCCGAGCACATCGACCTGAGCCATTATCGGTTGGAGCGTGTCATGTACGGCTCGGATTTTCCCAATATCCCCTATGCCTGGGACAGGGAGCTCAAAAAGCTGAACCAACTGAATCTATCCGGACTCTCCGACGATGCGCTGGCCTGGATCCTTCATCGATCCGCCGCCGCTTTTTTCAACATCCACCTGTAACGGTTCGCCCATCTCGGACTCCGGCTTCAACTTGCCGATACGGTAGGCGGTGCGGTAGGCCACATAATAGATGTAGATATTGCTCACATACTGCACCGTCTCGTTTCCGATATTCTGCCGGGCCACATGTTCCACATTCAAGAACCATTGGTTGGGGTCCCATCCCTGTTTCTCGGCCTGCCGGCGCAGCCGGTTAATCCGGGCCGGGCCGGCATTGTATGCGGCAATGGCAAAATCAGTGCGATGCTCCGGCAAGATGGCGGGGTCATCGAAATAGGTATCCCGCAGATAGGCCAGGTATTTCACCCCGGCGTGGATGTTATTTTCAACACCGTTGATATCCGGAATACCGATGGCCGTGCCGGCCGCCGTGCCGGGCAGTACCTGCATGATGCCCACAGCTCCCCGAGGGCTTCGGGCATTCTGGTTCAGACCCGACTCCTGATAGGCAACGGCGGCGATTTTTAGCCAGTCGAAGTGATACCGTTCAGCATACGTTTGGAAAAGCGCCATGAGTTGCTCGAAACGCTGGTGTTCCGGGCCGGACAGGGGGTTGCGGATCCAGCGGGTGTCCTGGTAATAGCGCTCCACCAGTAAGTTGAGGGCAAAGGTGCCTTGTTGGTGGGTGGCCAAAAAATCGTTCAAGCTGGCCAACAGTTCAGGATTGTTTTTGCGCACCGCCCAGGCGATTTCACCGCCTTGATGGAGGGTCACATCCGACCGCACCTCGATGTTGTCCAACACCTTGGACCAGATGGCCGCGATGTGGGAATCGGTCACGGTCAGCTCGAAGATGCCGGCATGGACCATCTGCAGGATATCCTCCTCTTCCAGATGGGGATCGACCGGGACAATATGGATGGCGGGCCGCAATAACCGGTTGGTGGATTGATTGAGCTGTTGCAGATGGGAGACGTAGCTGCTGCCCGCCAGCACATGAATGGTGCGCCCGTATAGATCGGCCAGCGATTGGATTTCCGCCATGGGGCCGCTGGTAACCAGCACCTCGTTAATGTCGGTGAAGTACGGTTGGGTGAAAGCAACCTCTTTGCGGCGTTCGTCGGTTATGGTCAGACCGGCGGCCACAATATCGCCTCTTCCATCGCGCAGGGCCGGCAACAACTCCTCGAAAGGCAGCACCGTAAACGCCACCTCAACCCTCAATAAGCCGCCCGGCTGTTCGCGGTTCAAAAAATCCTCGTATGCCTTGAGCAGCTCGTACTCGATGCCGCGGGGAGTGCCCTTGTCGATGAAAAAATTGGTTTGATTGTAGCTGACCAAGGCCCGCACGAATCGGCGTTGGGCGAGGGTTTCCCCAAGATCACCGGTCCAGTGAGCGGCGATGCGTTCCATGACGGTTGGGATCGGTTGCCCATCCTGTGGAGGCTTAAGGCTTCGATATCCGATCCAGATCACCAGAAGGAGCAGGGCTGCACAGGTGGCAATGAGGGTGCTGCGCTTCATCATCATAAGGCGCACAATACCATTCGGAGGTGTGCCTTGGTCAAGCAGAAAGAGCTTGCAGGGCTTGGGTGTGGATCTCGAAGCGCGCTTACCGAGCCTTCAGCCGGTGGAAGAGGTCGGCGTGACCATCAGGGTGATTGTATGTACGCCGAAGAGATGGGGCGGCGCGCCGTTGTGGGAGTTAAGCCGGCGCGCCCGGTAGCGGGCGCACCTCCTATCATGCAAAAAAATGGCCCATCAGCTGTCCAGTGCATGTGTCGTGCATGAATTTAGATGCGATCGCCCTGGCGCTACCAGAGGGTCTCAGGACGCTTCACTCGGCATTGATCCCCGCCACACGATTGCGACCGGACTGTTTCGCATCTTGCAGGGCCTTGTCAGCTACCGCCAGTAACTGCTCGGGTGTCTCGTGAGCGGACGGAATCCATCCGGCCACCCCCAGACTGACGCGCAAGGGGATGCGTTTACCGCGGTGGATGAAGTTGATCTGCTCGACGGCGTCTCGTGCCCGGTCGGCTACCACCATGGCGTTCTGGGCAGCGGTGGCCGGCAGGATGATGCCGAACTCCTCGCCGCCGAAGCGCGCGATCAGATCACTGGAGCGGCCCAGTTGCTGGCTCAGGGTCTTGGCCACAATGCGCAGACATTCGTCGCCGATTAAATGACCATGCCGGTCGTTGACCTGTTTAAAGTGGTCGATGTCCGCGATCAGTACCGACAGCGGATGCTGGGTGCGGGAGGCGCGTTTGATTTCGCTGGCCAGGATCTGGTCGAAATAGCGCCGGTTGTAGAGTTTGGTCATGGGATCGGCAAAACTCATCTTGGACAACTCTTTATTGGCTGTTTCCAGATTGTTCAGCGCGCGTTCCAGTTCGTTGGTGCGCTCCAGCACCCGCACTTCCAGCGCTTCGTTGGTTTGGCGCTGGACCTCCAGCAACTGCTCCTGCACCATCAGTTTCTCTTCCCGCGCCATGCTGATCTTCTCGGTCAGTTGGAGCACCTGAACTTGAGCGGACTCCTGTTCCTTGCGCGCACGGTTGATACGCTCCGCCAGGGCGAGGGAAAGCAGCACCACCTCAATAACGAACCCGATCATTTGAATGTACTGGGTAAAGGGGGTGCGGGCGATGGTGCGGTTGAGCATCAGGACATGGACAAGGGTGCCCATAAGCAGGAAGCTCCAGGCAATGGTGAAGTATTTGGCCGAAGCGTTCCCCCTGATCCATAGGTAGATGCCGGTGGCCAAAGCCAGGAGGTTGCCGATGGCGGCTACCGGCAGCGTGGTTTGGAACAGGATATCATGGGGATATACCAAATAACTGATGGTGGCATAGGTCCAATAGGCCAAGAAAAAGCTGAAACTACGGTTAATCCATGGCGTATTCTTCTTGAGGGCCAAAAATTCGCGGATGAACATCGTGGCCGCTAAAAAGCTGGCACTGGCAAAAAGGGGATAGGCTTTGCCCTGCAGCCACGTGACCTGATGCCAGAGATATTGATTTCCCAGGCCTGTTTCCGCCAGGGTATAGAGAATGATGAAAAACACATAAAACGAGTAAAACAGATAACTGCGATCGCGGGTGAAAAAGTAGAGCGACAAATTATAACAAAACATCCCCCCCAACACACCATAAAAAAGCCCCAGCAGCAAAAGCTGAAATTGCTCGTTGAGCAGGAAGGCGCTTTGTTGCCACAAGTCCATGGAGATCATCAGTTGGGTTTTGGTATCCACGCGCACATAGATCGTGCTGATTGCGTCCGGTGCCAAGGTGAGGGGATGCACAAAATGGCGGTGCTGCACCGGGCGTGTCTCAATCGGGAACCGTTGTCCCGTGGGGCGATGAAAATACCAGGTGCCGGACACATGATTGTACACGCTCATTTCCACGCGGTCGAGCAGTGGCGATCCGATTTCCAACCACCAGGTTCGCTCGCGGTCGGAGCGGTTGATGACGTTGAAGCGGAACCACACCGGCGGGTGCATGCCGCCAAAATTGAGCCCTTTGGCGGAGCTTTCCATCCATTGATCCTGTAAGGCCCATCCCGAAACCTGGAAAGGACTCAGGCGGTGGCGTTCGATGAGATACTCCAACCGCCCGTCGATGGCCACGTGTTGAGAGTGTTCATACAGGGCGATGGGCGGTGGTGATGCGGACTCAGCGGCCCAGAGTAGACCGGCGCCGCTGAAGATCGCAATCCACGACAGCAAAAATCCAGAAAAGGAGCGGTAAAGCAATTGCATGGGACCAAGCCTTTGGACGGCGGGTTGTTCAATCAAGTTGCCCGGTGTTCGACAATTCTGAACAATTGCCTGCGGCCGGCATGTCAGAAAAACGGTAATACGAAGGCATCACCCCTGTCAAATAAAAATTTTTAAAAATCAGTGGGTTGAATATTCACTCACTTGTGGCAGGCCCGATAGTGTGTGCAAAAAACGGGTACTCAGGGACCGTATGGTACCGGAAGGGAACGCCTTCGGGCAACTGGAAGCAATGATGGGTGTCGATGGAGGAGAGGGGCTAACCCGGCCCGGATTTTTATCCTTTTGAATTATAAAGCAATTGACATGGCGGCCAGAACGATCCCGCTTTTTATGCGCCTGGAGGCACCCATCTTGCAATATTTTGAAATTTTTGGTTTAATACTATTTATACCCTCGCAGGATGAGATCACACCCTCTCCATACACAGCAAGACTGGGCTGGCACGATGATTGCCATTGATGGGTATCATATTATCGAGCAACTTGCACCCGAATCGCAATGTTCGCTTTATGCCGCTACCGACCTGGAACGGGAGCGGCCAACAATGCTTTTTTGCCGTTCAACGGTCGGGTTGTCGCCAGCCGACATTCAGGGGATCCAGGATGGTTATGAACGTATTAAACCGCTCAAGGCCGAGCACTTACTGCAAATTTACGATTTTCGCATCATCTCTGCGGAGCACCGGGAAGACATTGTATTTATTTGTGAAAATCAAAATCTTCAGTCCTTCGCCGAGGCTTGCCGCAAACCCTGGACCGATCTACATTCTGTTCTCGCGATTGCCATTGGCCTGGCCAAAGCCGCCAACCTGTTGCATCAAAATGGTGTTCTGCTCAAGGAGATCAACCCCACCGTCTTATTGCTCAGAACCGATACCCGGCAGATTGTGGTCAATACCCCACTGATCCTTCAGGCCCGCACAAACCCAATTGCCCATCGGGATGTGCGGGGGCTTTACGACAAGGCATTTCTCGAGCAAATCCTGCCGTACATTTCCCCGGAGCAAACCGGTCGCATGAACCGGGCCGTGGATCACCGGTCCGACTTTTATGCTTTCGGTGTTGTCATGTACCAACTGCTTACCGGCCGAACGCCGTTTGCATCCAATGACCCATTGGAATTGATCCACGCTCACATCGCCCGCCCGCCACTGGAGCCTTCCAAAATCCGTACCGATATTCCCGACATGCTGGCGCGCCTGACACTCAAGCTGCTTTCCAAGATGCCTGAAGATCGCTATCAGAGCGCCTTCGGGTTGCTGTCGGATTTGGAGCGCTGCCAGGAACAGTATGGCGCATCGGGTGCCATTGCCTCCTTTGCCCTGGGCAATCGGGACGCCCCTGAAAAACTGAATTTGTCCATGCGTCTCTTTGGGCGCGAAGCGCCGTTGGCCAAGCTGTTAACCATTTACGAAAAAGTCAAGGCCGGTTCGTTTGAGATCCTGGATATTACCGGGGCGGCCGGTATCGGCAAATCCCGTCTGGTGGAAGAGTTGCGCTACCCGGTGAGCGCCGACGGGGGCTTCTTCGGGGCGGGCAAGTACAATCCCTTTCATCAGAACATCCCATACAGCGGCATCATTGAGGCCTTCCGGGAGATCTTGCAGAAGATCCTCAGGGGAAATGCCGACAGCATCGCGGCCTGGAAAACCAATATCAGCACCGCCCTGGGACTCTATGCACCTTTGATTGCCGGTTTTTTACCCGAGCTGGAGCACATTATCGGTCCCCAATCAACGGGTACGCCGGCGCAGGCCGATGTTCAAGAGAAACTTTTCGGCCGCATTTGTTTGTCTTTTTTGCGGGTATTCGCCACCAGGGAACATCCCCTGGTCCTGTTTCTGGACGACTTGCAATGGGTCGATTCGGCGAGCCTCGACCTGATCCAGCAGGTTCTCACCGGACCGCCCATTGCCTACTGCCTGGTTATCGGTGCCTACCGTGACAACGATGTTTCTGCCGAACATCCGCTTTACCAAAGCGATATGAACATTCGTTCCCAGGGCATTCCCATGGGCCTTATGACCCTCGGTCCCATTGGCCAGGACAACGTGCGGCAGATGATCCTGGACTCCCTGTCCAAAAATGTGGCCAACCTCGAGGCCTTGACGGCCCTGGTGCATGCCAAAACCCATGGCAATCCGTTTTTTGTGGGACAGTTCATCCAATCTCTCTATCTGCGTGAACTGCTTTACTTTGATTTCGAAACGGGCGTATGGCGCTGGCACGAGAGTGGCATCAAGGCGCAAGCCTATACCGACAATGTCATTGAATTGATGAGCAGTGAGATCCGCAAGCTGCCTGCGGATGCCCAGGCGGTTCTGAAGGTCGCCGCTTGCGTGGGCAGTCGTTTTGATTTCGCGACCCTTGCCGCTGCGAGCCAGGCCCCCATGCGACGGACCGCACAAGGGCTTTTACACGCGGTAGAGACGGGTTTTGTGGTGCCGAAGGGGGACGGCGTCCCCTATTTGAATCATATTATCATGGGCAAGCCACTGCCGGCCCAGCCGGCGGATGGGTTCACCGAAGGCAGAGGTGCGGATGACGGCGCTTTTGCCTTTTTACATGACCGCGTTCACCAGGCCGTTTACGACCTGGTCCCCGAACACGCTCGCAGGGCCTTGCACTTCAAAATTGGCAAGCTGCTGCTCCAACAGGTGGACCAGAAAGGTCTGCAGGTACAGATTTTCAAGATTGTAAACCAATTGAGCCATGGCGTCACCTCTCTGGCCGCCGAAGAGGAGCGCATCGGGCATGCCCATCTCTATCTTTGGGCCGGCTGCAAAGCCAAAGAGGGTACAGCCTACCATTTGGCGGTCAAGTATTTCAATATCGGCATAGCGCTTTTATCCAGCAGGTGTTGGGATGACCATTACGATCTGGCATTTGCCCTCTATCGTGAAAAAATGGAGTGCGAATTTCTCAATCGCAACCATGACGAGGCCGAACATCTGTTCCAATTCATCTTTTCCCGCGCCCGGTCCGACATTGATAAGGCCACCTTGCTCTATTTCAAAATGCTGATGCACGCGGGTTTGGGAAAGCACGAGGAGGCGGTGCGTATCGGCTTGGAAGGGCTGGCCGTTCTTGGCCTTCATTTACGCAAGGGGAGTGGGAAATCCAGCGAGTTGCTGGAGATCATCCGCCTGCGATTCAAGCTCTCCCGAACCCGGATCACCGCCCTGGTCCAACGGCCGGCCATCAGCGATCCGCGTCAGCGGCTGATCTTGAAAATGTTGCTGGACCTCTCCTTTTCAGTCTACATTTGCAATCCCCACCGGATGATGGGGGTTGCTTCCAAAATTATCGAAATGACCTTTCAATATGGTCTTTCACCCGCTGCAAACGTCGGACTTGTCATATACAGCGCGGCGCTTTGCGCCAGTTTTGGCAGTTACCGGTTGGGGCACGAACTGGGCTCCCTGGCCCTTGAACTCAATGACCAGCAGGGCACAAAGGGCGTTGGGACCAAGGTGTTGTTCTATTATGCGGTGGCGGTCAGTCACTGGCGTCGCCACCTTCAAGTGGGCATCAATTGCTGTTTGCAGGGCTTGCAAAAAGCCATTGACAATGGTGATCTCAATTTTGCCGGATACCACATCCAGTCCCTTTTGATATTTCTTTTCGCCAGCGGCGCCCCCCTGGACAAGGTTGACGCGGAGTGTGCCAAACACATGGACTTCATTGTCACCTCCAAGGACGGTAGTGCCTGCAATTATGTGCGGTCACTGCGACAGACCATAAAGTGTCTTCAGGGGCAAACCCCCAGTCCGACCAGTCTGGATGATCGCGAATTTCGCGAAGCGCTTCACATCCAGCGCATGATCAATCAGAATGTCCAGAGTGTTCTGCTGCGTCACTATGTCCTTAAAATGCAACTTCTTTATATCATGGGGGATATTCGCGGTGCATTGGCAGTATCCCATCTGTGCGCCCGGCGCATCGACTACCATATTGGCACCATCATTGTGCCGGAATTTTTTTTCTACCATACCATGGCCTACCTGGCGCATTTCAAAGTCATACCGTTGGGCCGACGGATTGCCATTAAAGCCCGACTTCGATTGAGCCTGATCACCTTTGGTAAAATGGCCAGGAGCTGCCCGGAAAACTTCGAGCACAAACTGCTTTTAATCAAGGGAGAAATGGCTCGGGTGCAAGGCAGGTTTGAAAAGGCACTGACATGCTTCCACCACGCCATTGCATCGGCCCGCAAGCATGGGTATCTGCATATGGAGGCCCTGGGGTCGGAACTGGCGGCCAAGCTGGCTTTCCAAAGGGGTTTGTTTACTGTGGCGCGGGCTTTTATGCAAGAAGCCCATGCGGGCTTTGTAAAATATGGTGCTCTGGCCAAAGGCGACCTGCTCCGGCGAACCTATCCCCAGTTGTTGACCCAGTCCGCTACCGGACAATTTCTGCCGCCCGCGTTACCCATCGATTATGCAACGGTCACCAATGCCTTGCAGGCCATATCCACTGAAATTGTGCTGGATCGGCTGCTTGAAAAACTGATGAAAATCGTTATCGAAAATGCAGGTGCCCAGTGGGTCTTGTTTGTGCTGCCTAAGGAGGAGGGCTTCGAAATCAAGGCCCGCTGCAGTATCGGTAGTGCAATCCGGATTACCAGCCAATCCCCTTCGACATCTGGGCAAGAAGAACTGCTGCTGCCGGCCATTCATTTTGTTCAACACACCCACGAACCGCTGGTGCTGGAAGATGTTCAGCTCCACCCCGATTTTCGCACCGATGCCTATGTGATTCGTAACAAACCCAAATCCATCCTTTGTTTGCCCGTGTTGCGCCAGGCGAACCTGGTGGCCATTCTGTATCTGGAAAACAATATCACCACGGGGGCATTTACACCCGATCGGGTGGAAACCGTTCAATTGATCGCCTCCCAGGCGGCCATATCCATTGAGAATGCGCGCCTGTATGAAGAGGTCACCCACAAGGAGCGGGACCTCAAAGCCTTGTCCGAAAAACTGCGCATGCTTTCTTCCGAGTTGCTGCTCACCGAGGAGCGCGAACGACGGCGCATTGCGGTGGAGCTGCATGATCGCATAGGCCATGCCCTGGCCAACATAAAAATGCAAACCAGCATTCTGCAGGAGACCACCTGTGTCCAGGAGCGGGCGCAGATTTTGGAAAATGTGCGCGAACTCGTCGACCAATCCATTCAGGACACGCAATCGTTGACCTTTGAGCTGAGTCCACCGGTGCTCTACGATCTCGGGCTGGAGGCCGCCATCGAGTGGCTGGTCGACCAAATGCAGGACCAATACCGCTTGTCGGTCACCCTCAGCGATGACAACAAGGCCAAGCCCCTGGATGAAAGCATTCGGGTGTTGGTCTTTCAAGCCATCCGGGAGCTGCTGTTCAATGTGGTCAAACACGCCCACGCCCATCGGGCCTGGATCGGGTTGCAAAGGCAGGCAGATACTATCCGCATCGAGATCGCCGACGACGGGATCGGCATTCAGCAGTCGATGCAGGATAAAAATGGGGTCAAGACGGGAGGTTTTGGCCTGTTTTCCATTCAGGAGAGACTCAAACATTTCGGCGGCCGACTGGAGATAGACGGTTCGGCCGGCAAGGGAACGCGCATCACCTTGATTGCACCGATGCAATTGGCCGAGAAGGAGCCTTTATGACGATTCGTATTCTACTGGTTGATGATCACAGCATTATTCGACAGGGCCTGCGGGTGCTGTTGGACAAAAAAAACAACTTTGAAGTGGTGGGCGAAGCGGAAAACGGGCGCGTTGCCCTGTCCATGGCCCGCAAACTGGATCCCGACGTCATTGTCATGGATATCAACATGCCCGATTTGAACGGCGTGGACGCCGCCCGCCAGATCCTGGCCGAACGGCCCGAAACGCGCATCATCGCCCTTTCCATGTATTCTGACCGTAGCTATGTAAAAGGGATGCTGAAAGCCGGAGTGGCGGGTTATTTGCTAAAAAATTGCGCGTTTGAGGAGTTGAGCAAGGCGATCCTGGCGGTGGTAAGTCGGCAAACTTATCTAAGTCCCAAGGTGTCCGATATTGTCCGCAAGGAGTTCGTCAAATTGATGGATGCCGGTGAACCGGGTATCGCCGAGGCGCTGACGGACAAGGAGCGGGAGGTGTTGCAGATGATCGCAGAGGGTAAAAAGACCAAGGATATCGCCGACCGGTTGCACATCAGCGTCAAAACGGTGGAAGCCCGTCGCGGGAAAATAATGGAAAAGCTGAAGATTAACAGCGTGGCCGGTCTGACCAAGTTCGCCATCCGCGAAGGGCTGACCTCTGTGGAAATATAGGTGGTTGCGGGCAAACCATTAAAAAAGGGATCCGATAAAGCAACCACCACCACCACCGCCGGCCGCGCCACCGGTATCCAACCGGCGGTCATCACCGTCAAGTCCGGAGGGTAAATACACTTCGTTGGAATCGCCACTTTCATTTCCTTCGTAGTCGAAGGCTCTCACCACAAAATAGTAAGATTCGTATCGATCCAAACCCTCAATGGTGCAATAGGTATCCGTACCTTCCCATTCGACATAGGTGTAGTCGGCTTCCCCGGCCTCGCGGGCATAGAGCCGGTAGCCGGCGAGATTGGATTCGGTGTTCGGATCCCATGCGAGGGAAACATCCATGGTGGCCATGACCGCGGCGGGGAAGAGTGTTAAGATGAGAAACAGGGTAAAAAGTGCGGTTTGTTTTACAGAGGCTTTTATGTGCATAATACTCCCGTTTTCCTTTTTTCATGAGTTCGCGGCAATCCGGATTCTGATTCAATTACAGTTGGCACACGACATATGCACATGTCGCGCCAATTCCGGGTCCCACCCCCGGATTTTTTAAGGTGGTGTATCTTGCTGTATTTAGTATTTCTTTGGACTTTTGAAGCCAAGCGGTGAAGGCATATTACAAAGGAAGACGGTTGGAGACAAGCCATTTTTGCAACCCGGCGGCAAAAATCGGTTTCCGGGCGTCAATGTTCTGTCATGTGGACGGATGTTCCCGGGGAACCCAAAAGCGGATCGATATGATCGATGAAAGATGTGGGATATGAATCGAGGCCGAGGTGTCATCACACTGATGGGATCGGGAGAGCTGACCGGCACCATGGTCGAGGTGCACAAAATGTTGCTTGGGCGCCATGGGGATGATGCACGGGCGGTTTTCATCGATACCCCGGCGGGATTTCAACTCAATGTGGACCACCTTTCCCGACGGGCCGCAGACTATTTTAAGGATCGGGTGCGGCACCCCTTGACCATTGCTTCACTAAAATCGGCGGCGGAGACCAGCGATTCATGGGCGGCGGGCCAGGGTTATGCCCTGCTGCGCCAGGCCGACTACATCCTGATCGGTCCTGGCAGCCCCACCTACGCTCTGCGGCAATGGCGCCGAATGCCGGTGCCGGCGCTGGTCACCCAGCGCATCCTGGCTGGCGCCTCTTTGGTTGCCGCCAGTGCGGCAGCCCTGACCGTCGGTCGTTTTACCCTGCCGGTCTATGAAATATATAAGGTGGGTCAAGCCCCCTATTGGGAAGAGGGTCTGAATCTGCTGGGGGCCTTTGGATTGGATTGCGTGGTGTTGCCCCACTGGAACAATGCCGAAGGGGGCAATCATGATACCCGCTATTGTTTCATGGGGGCTCCGCGGCTGGCCGTGCTGGAGGCGTTGTTGCCAGAAGCGGTCACGCTGTTGGGCATCGACGAACATACGGCCCTGGTGATCGATCTTTCCCAGACCCAGGCGGCCATTCGAGGGATTGGTCGGGTAACGGTGCGCCGCAATGGCGTGGAGCGCATTTTCACAAAAAGCGATCCACTGCCCCTGGCGCTGTTGATGGGTGAAGCGATCCTGCCCGGCGCGAGCGACCCCGGGACATCGCCCTCCGAGACAGCTCCGTCGGATCCCCTGCCTGCGGATATGGTCTGGGATCCCTTGCACGCCCTGGCGGAAAAGATCCAGACCCTTTTAACGGAGGACCAGGCCGAGGCGGCCGGCACCGCGCTGCTGGAACTGGAGCGGCACATTTGGGATCAGCAGGAGACACTGCGTGAACGCAATGCCATGGGTGCCGCCCGGGAGGTGTTGCGTGACATGCTGGCGCTGATGGGGACCCATTTGGCGCGCAAGCCCGTTGACCTGAAAGCGTGTTTGGCGCCCTTGGTGGCACCGTTGCTGGAGTGGCGCGCCGCACTTCGGGAGCACCGGCAATGGGCCGAGGCCGATGCTCTGCGGGCCTGTTTAGAGAAAGGTGGCGTGGCGGTGGTGGATACCCCTGATGGTGTCACCTGGCATCTGGTTGACCAACCGGCCTCCTGAATTGTTGGGCGGTCGGACGATGCGGATCGGGCCGCATCCATGACGCCATTGGCTTGAGCGGTTTTATGAATGGGGTGCAGCGGGGGTTGCGTACCGAATGGCGCAATCGGCGTTTGACCGCGCCCGCGGAGTGTTCTAAAAGAGCCTTGCCCTCAGGGTGCGCCACACAAACCGCAACATCGGGAGATGCGAACAGCGTGGATTCGGGACAACTGACCGTTAAAAAGATATCGTTCGAAACCTTTTTCACCATCTGGCAGCAGACCCGCAACACCTGGCCGTGGGCGTGTCCTTTCACACTTCCCTTTTGGCTGGAAACGGTTCACCGCCACCTGGGTGCGCCGGGCGTGCCCCACATCCTGGCGGTCTATGGCCCTAATGGTCCCGTCGGGGTCATGCCGCTGGCCCTGGACGGCGATACCGCCCGGTTTCTGGGCGACCCCGATGTTTGTGACTACCAGGACCTGATCGGTGCGCCGGACGCGGCTCCCCTGATTTTGGCGGTCGTGCTGGCTCACCTTGTAAAACAGGGGGTTCGCCGGCTCGACTGGCAAACCCTGCGACCGGATGCTCTGGTGCTGGCAGCCCTGCGGCAACACGCGCCCCATTTGACCTCCCTCACCATCGAGCCCGACGATGTGACCTACGAAATCGATTTGGCGGAGAACTGGGAGGGTTATCTTCAGCAACTCAGCGGCAAGCAGCGACATGAAGTGCGACGAAAAGTCCGCCGACTGGAAAACGAGGGCCGTTTCGATTATCGGTTGGTGGATGGCAAGCGACCCCTGGATGGTACGGTCGACGCCTTTGTGGCGCTTTTTCGGCGCAATCGGCAGGACAAGGCGGCGTTCATGAGTGGCGCCATGGCCGACTATTTTCGTGCACTGATCCAACGGTTGGCGGAAAATGGCCTGCTGCGTCTCTACATGCTCGATGTCCATGACCATCCCGCCGCCTCGGTGCTCTGTTTCGATCATGCAGGCGTTCGTTACCTTTACAACAGCGGCTATGATGCTGACTATGACCACCTGAGCGTAGGCATCCTGAGCAAGGTGTTCAGCATCCGCAGTGCCATCGAAATGGGATGTCACCGGTTTGATTTTCTCAAGGGTGCCGAAACCTACAAAAAGCGAACCGGCGGTGGGGAGCTTGCTTTGTACCGTTGCCGTGCGCATTTGTGACAAAAGGTGATCCAATAAGCCAGTGATCCATATGACCGCCGAAACCGGCTACGACGAGACCGCCGTGCCCCATATTGCCATGCTCAGCATCCATTCCAGTCCCCTGGGCCCTCTGGGCACCCGGGATACGGGCGGAATGAGTGTCTATATTCGGGAGTTGTGCCAATGGTTGGGCGCCCATGGTCACACGGTGGACATATTTACCTGCGCCGGAACGTCCCCCGGGGAGGTGTCCATCGCGCCCAACGTGCGATTGGTTCGGTTGCCGGTGAGGTTTGAGATGCCCATCGCCACCGCCCGGCTGCAATCAGCGGTGGAAAATGTTTTCGAAGCGCTGGAAGTTTACCGACAGCAACGCGGCCGGACATACGATCTGATCCACAGCCACTATTGGCTTTCCGGGGTGGTGGGGGCCATGGCCCAAACCCGGTGGCACCGCCCCCACATCACCATGTTTCATACCCTGGCAGCGATGAAGAACCGGAGTTGTAGCGCAGAAAATGAGTCGGCCGATCGGATCGCCCACGAGCGATGGTTGGCGGCAACGGCCGATCATATGGTGGTGCCCACTCAACGGGAAATGGACAATCTGCTCGGTGTCTACCAGGCCCGTCAGGAAAAGATCAGCGTGATCCCCTGCGGGGTGAATCTCGACCTTTTTCGGCCCAAGGATCGGCAGCGGTCACGCAAAGCCCTGA
>JAGTVD010000289.1 GCA_018224505.1 Desulfatitalea sp.
CCATCCACCACGGTCGCCAACGCCTCCCCGGCGCCGGTCACAATCTGGTTGGGCAGCGCCTCGATGACCCGCATGCGCCGGCCACTGCCAGCCGCTACACCGAAGTCGAGCCGTTCCAGTATCACCCGCATGGGGGACGGCGGCGCGGCCATGGCTGTGGCTGCCTCCCCGGTGATCAGCCGCCCCTGGTCGGCCACCATTACCCCGCCGCAGTAGACCTGGCGCACCACAGGATCATCCAGGTCGTCCATCACCACCATATCGGCCCGACGCCCGGGTCCCACAGCACCCACACTGGCGAGGCCAAAATAGTCGGCCGGGTTGAGGGTTGCCATCTGGATGGCAACGATGGGGTCGAGGCCCGCGCGCACCGCGCGCCGCACCATGCTGTCAATGTGGCCGGCCGCGTTAAGATCCTGCGCATGTCGATCATCGGTGCACCACATCATGCGCCGGGCATTGCCCGCGTTGATCACCGGCAGCAGGTCGTCCAGGTTGCGTGCCCCGGTGCCTTCGCGCACCATGATGTGCATGCCGGCCGCCAGCTTCTCCCGCACTTCATCGGCCGTGGTGCACTCGTGGTCACTGCCGATACCCGCCGTCAAATAGGCCTGCAAATTGCGGCCACTGAGACCGGGGGCATGGCCGTCCAACGGCTTGCCCACGGCCTGCATGGCCTGGATTTTGGCCAACACCTCGGGATCGGCCTGGATCACCCCCGGAAAGTTCATCATTTCCGCCAGGGCCACTACTCGTGCATGGCCCATCAACGGCTTGAGCGCCTCCACCCCCAGGCGCGCCCCGGCCGTTTCCATTGCCGTGGCCGGTACGCACGAAGGCAAGGTAAACAGAAAATTAAGGGGTTGGCTGGCGCTGGCGGCCAACATGTAGGCAATCCCCTTGGCGCCCAACACATTGGCGATCTCGTGGGGATCGGCCACGACAGTGGTGGTGCCATGGGGCAGAACGGCGCGTGCAAACTGCGCCGGACCGACCATGGCGCTCTCGATATGCACATGGGCGTCGATGAAGCCGGGGGCCACAAAACGCCCTTGGAGGTCCGCCTCGGCCAACGCATCACAGGGGCCGAACCCCACCACGTGTCCATCGGCCACGGCGATATCGGTCCGCACCACCGCCCCGATAAATACATTGACCAAACGGGCATTGCGCAACAGCAGATCCACCGGCCGATCCCCCCGGGCCGCTTCGATCAGGGATGGCAGCGATTTTTCCATGGTGATCATCGATGCCTCGAGCATTAAGGGTTCGCGATCGTCCGGGCCAGCCGGTTGACCCGATCCATGAGATCATTCAGATCCACGGTCAGCAACTGCCGGTCCCGCACGAGCCATTGACCGTCCACCATCACATGGTTCACGTCGCCGGCCCGGGCGGTGTACACCAGATGGGAAGCTGGATGGTACAGTGGCGTCAAATGGGGCTGGTCCACCTTCAGGATGATCAGATCGGCCCGCTTGCCCGGCGCCAGAGAGCCCACCAGTTGTTCCAACCCCAACGCCCGTGCGCCCTGGATGGTCGCCATGCGCACCACCGCGACAGCATCCAGCACCGTGGGATCGCCACGATGGACCTTGTGCAGCTTGGCGGCACTGTCCATCTCGCCCCAGAGATCGAGGTCATTGTTGCTGGCACAGCCGTCGGTGCCCAGCCCCACGGCGATGCCCGCCGCCCGATAGTCCGGCACCGGCGCCACCCCCGCGGCCAGTTTCATGTTGCTCTCCGGGCAGTGGACGACATGGGCACCGCTGCGGGCGATGATCGCCACCTCCTGCGCATCCACCCATACGGCGTGAACCAGCAGGGTGTGGTCATCGAGCAGGCCCAAACGCTCCAGATAGCGAATAGGGGTACATCCGTGCTCCCGGACTGCCTGATCTCGCTCTTCCAGGGTTTCCGCCACATGAATCTGGAAAAGCACCCCCATTTCCCTGGCGGCCGCTTTGCCCGCTTGCAAGGTCCGGGCAGAGCAGGTGTAGGGCGCATGGCAGAATATCGACGGCCGCACAAGCGCCGCGCGCCCCATCCAACGTGCCACCACATCCCGGGCCACGGCCACATTCTGCGCCGGATCGGGCACCCCCGGGGCTGGAAAATCGATGATCCCCTGCCCCAGCACGGCCCGCATACCCATTTGGGCCACTGCGGGTGCGAAATGATCCACCAGGAAATACCCGTCCCCACAGGTGGTGGTGCCCCCCAACACCATTTCGGCACAAGAGAGTTTGGCTCCCAACGCCACTGACGCCGGTGTGATATGCCGCGCCTCGGCCGGCATGATGTGCTCTTGGAGCCACTGATGCAACCCCATATCGTCGGCCAATCCCCGGAACAGCGACATGGGCAGGTGGGTGTGGGCATTCACCAACCCCGGCATCACCACGGCCCCGGCGGCATCAATGGTTTCCCGGGCCGCCGGAAGGGCATCCCCCGCCACAGGCACCCATACCTTTTCGATGCGACCGTTGCGCACCGCCACGGCACCACCCGCCAGCAAGGTGAAGGCGTCGTCGACGGTGACGATCAGCCCGTTGTGGATCAGGGTATCGATCATGTTTCGTGTCCAGCCGGAAATGGTTTAAAACTTAACACTTAAGACCTTTTTAAGAACCGTTTCCAAATCGATCGTCAGCAGTTCGCGATGGGCCATGACGACGCTGCCATTGATGATGGTGTGGCTGACGTCGGCGCCGTTGACGGCGTAGACCAGATGGGAGACCGGATCATACATGGGGGTCAGATGGGGTTTGGCGGTGTCCACGACGATCAGGTCGGCACGCTTGCCCGGTTCGAGGGAGCCGATGGTGTCCCCCAGACCCAACACCCGGGCGGCGTCGCAGGTGGTCATGCGCAGGACGGTGGCGGCATCCATGACCGTGGGGTCGAGGCGGTGGACTTTGTGCAGCTTGGCCGCCGTGTCCATTTCGCTGAACAGATCCAGGTTATTGTTGCTCGCGCATCCGTCCGTGCCAAGGCCCACGCAGATCCCCGCCTGCAGAAGGTCCGGCACCGGCGCCACCCCCGAAGCCAGCTTCATGTTGCTTTCGGGATTGTGTGCCACCTTGACATCGTGCTGTTGCAGCAGGGCGATGTCCGCGTCGGTGAGCACCACGGCATGGCAGGCCACCACGTTGGGTCCCAGCACCCCCAGGCCGGCCAGATGGGCCACGGGTGTCGCGTTGTATTGCGCCTGTATACGGGCCACCTCGGCGGCGGTTTCGGACACATGGATCACCAATGGGGCCTGATGGTCGTCGGCCAGCCGGGCGGCACGCTCGAGCAATCCCGGTGCGCACAGGTAAGGTGAGTGGGGCTCGACGGCCACGCTGATCAACGGATCGCCGGCCCAACGGGCCATCATCCCGGCCACGTATTCGAACCCTTTTTGGAGGGGCCCGTAGTTGGGCGAGTCAAAATCGTAGAGCACCTCCCCCACCACCGCCCGCATGCCGCAATCCCGGGCGGCTTCAGCCACCGCTGCCTCGAACAGGTACATGTCGCAAAAACAGGTGGTGCCTGCACGAATCATCTCGGCGCAGGCCAGTTGGGTGCCGAGACCCACCAATTCGGCATTGAGTTTGGCTTCGGCGGGGAAAATGTGGTCGTTGAGCCAGCTCATCAGCGGCAGATCGTCGGCCAGGCCACGGAACAGTGTCATGGCGGCGTGCGTGTGGGTGTTGATCAAACCCGGCAGAATGATGCCGCCCCGGGCATCGATGGTGCGGCGGGCGTGCCAGCCATCGAAGTCGGCCGCTGCCCCCAGTGCGACGATGCGATCACCCACCACCGCCACCGCCCCTTCCGGGATGCGGGTACCCTGCGGATCCATCGTGATGACGGTACCATTGCGAACGATCAGGTCGGCATGATGCATCGTGCTTTCCTACTCCATTTTTTCCGACCGAACCTCTGCCGGGTCGAGGCACGGGATGAGTGTTCCAATTAAACGGCCCAAAACGGGGGCAGTTGAGCGGGCGACATCGATGATGCTCCCCACATCAGCCGGAGCCGCCGAATCCGGTGTACACACGTTGGTGATGATCGACAACCCAAGTACCCGCATGCCGCCGTGCACCGCGGCAATTGTTTCGGTCACTGTGGAAAAGCCGACCGCATCGGCACCGATGGTACGCAAAAAGCGCATCTCGGCCGGTGTTTCCATCGATGGCCCCTTGAGACCCACGTAAACACCTTGTTGCACCGCAATCCGGCCGGCCTGCGCCTCTGCCAGGGCCAGGGTGCGCAGTGTCGGCGCGTAGGCGGATGTCATATCCGGAAAGCGCGGCCCCCAGCGCTCCTCATTGATTCCCACCAATGGGTTGGCGCCGGTCAGATTGATATGGTCTCTGATGAGCATGATATCACCGGTGGAAAAATAAGGATTGAGGCCGCCGGAGGCGTTGGTAATGAACAAGTTCGAAACCCCGAGCGCCTGGAGTACCCGGATGGGAAACGCGACGGCCCGGGCATCGTACCCTTCGTACAGATGGAATCGGCCCTGTAGCACCGCCACCGGTTGCCCTGCCACCGTACCGGCCACCCAGCGGCCGGCATGGGATTGAACGGTGGAAACCGGGAAGTGGGGAATCTGCGCATAATCGAACACGGTCTGCACACTCAGGGCGTCGATGATCTCCCCCAGACCGGTCCCTGCCAGGACGGCGACCCGGGGCGCATGCCCCACCCGGTGCATAATGTAATCAGCGGCTTTAATGGCTTGTTGCAGGTCGTGCATGGCGGCGGCCTCCGGCATCGTTGGCGCTTTGCGCCGCAACGATGACCATCCCCTGTGGAGAGGCATCGAAAGGCCAAGCGGCAGTTGGCATTCAGCAGAACAGTCGGGCAGTATCGCCCGCGGGCCATTCGCTGCGCCAACCCAATCGAAATGTTCGTCAAACCCTCAACGATCGACAATGGTTATAATCCAGGCGACCGCGAGCGTCAAGCCGCAGCAGTCCCCGGCAGCGATTCAATCGCAATTGACTTTTCCTATCCTTTATGACAAGGTCCTTCCTTGAAAATTCGTGCCCCATGGCGGATCATCGGGTCCTTGCGAACCATTGAACCGCAGCCGTTGACCGACAGTGCTGGCAAAGCCAATAAGGAGCGAGAGCATGAGGACGCTTGGACACCCCGAACACGCTGACATCGACGCTGCCATGTGGTCGCAGATCGATGAAATCATCCGTATCCATCGGCCCATATCAGGGGCCATCATCACCGTTTTGCGTGAATGCCAGAACGTGGTGGGTTATCTTCCCGTGCCACTGCTCGATTACATCGGCCAGGAGATGAACCTGCCCAGAAGCGAGGTGTACGGCGTCGCCTCCTTTTATGCCCTCTTCTCCATGACGCCCAAAGGCCGTCACACCATCAAAATCTGCCTGGGCACGGCCTGCTATGTCAAAGGGATCAAAGAGGTTTTGAGCCGCATCGAAAACAAATACCATGTCCGGGACGGCGGCACCACCGAGGACCGACGCTTCTCCGTGCAGGGCGTCCGATGCCTCGGGGCATGTGGATTGGCGCCGGTGGTGGTGATCAACCAGGACACCCATGGTGATGTAACGTCCGATAAAATCATCAATATCGTCGAGCAATACGAATAACCCAACAACCCTTAAACGGCACAAATCCCAAACAGACCAACCGGATAACCAAACAACCGAACAACCGATTAACCGATTAACCAAACAACCGATTAACCGAACACCCGAACACCCGAACAACCAATTAACCGAACAACCGAACAACCCGACAACAACCGGGTTTGTTGGATACAATCATGAAACTGGCAGAACTCGTAACCATTCTCAAAGCGAATGTCGTGGTGGGGGAAGAGCAGCTTGACACGGTGATCACCGGTGGTGGCGCGGCCGAACTGATGGAGGATGTGCTGTCCGCCGCCGCCAAGGGATGTGCTTTGTTGACAGGCGCCGTCACGGCCCGCGTTATGCAAACGGCCCGCGTCATGCAAGTAGGCGCGGTGGTGATCGTAAGGGGCAAGAAACCCACCGAAGAGGTAACCACCCTTGCGCGGGACTTCCGTATCCCGCTGCTGTTAACCGAGTATTCCCTGTTCGTGGCCTGCGGCCGTCTCTATATGAACGGCGTTAGAGGATTGGACGGATCGTGGTAATGGTTTAGGAGCAAAGAAGATGCCCAAATTAACGGTAGATGACCTGAAATCCATCAAGGCCCAAAATGCGGACCGGCTTGCCTTCAAGGACAAAACCTACTTGCTGATATGTGGCGGTACCGGTTGTCATGCCACGGGCAGCTTGAAGGTCAAGGATGCGCTGCTCAAAGAACTGGCCGCCAAACAACTGCAGGACAAGGTGGCGGTGGTGGAGACCGGCTGCAATGGTTTCTGCGCCATGGGTCCCCTTATGGTGGTGCACCCGGGCGACGTTTTCTACCAGAAAATCAGTCTTGAAGATATCCCCCACATCGTTCAGGACCACCTGATCGATGGCAAGATCGTGGACAAGCTGTTGTACAAAGACCCGGGCACCAAGAAGCACATCCCGGTCCAAACCGAAATACCCTTTTTCGCCCATCAGATGCCCCGGGCGTTGCGCAACAAAGGCCTGATCGACCCTGAATCCATTGACGATTATATCACCCGCGACGGGTACCTCGGAACCGCCCACGCATTGCTGGAGATGACCCCCGAACAGATTGTCGGCGAAATGCTCAAATCGGGCCTCCGCGGTCGGGGTGGCGCCGGCTTTCCGACAGGCGTCAAGTGGGATTTCGCCCGCAAAAGCGCAGGGGAAATCAAATATGTGCTGTGTAACGCCGACGAAGGCGACCCCGGCGCATTCATGGACCGCAGCATCCTCGAAGCCGACCCCCATTCGGTGCTCGAAGGCATGATCATCGCGGCCAAGGCCATCGATGCCCGCAAAGGCTATATCTATGCGCGCACCGAGTATCCACTGGCCATCACCCGTCTGCAGATCGCCATCACGCAAGCCAAAGAGCGCGGCCTGCTGGGGGATGACATCCTCGGATCGGGCTTTGATTTCGACATCGAGATCTACCAGGGTGCCGGCGCCTTCGTCTGCGGCGAGGAAACCGCCCTGATGCGCTCGATCGAAGGACGTCGCGGCATGCCGCGCCCCCGCCCCCCCTTTCCGGCCCACAAAGGGTTGTGGGAAAAACCCACCATTCTCAACAATGTGGAAACCCTGTGCAATGTGCCTCAGATCATGCTCCATGGCGGCGACTGGTATGCCTCCGTGGGTACCGCCACGAGCAAGGGCACCAAGGTGTTCGCCATGTCCGGCGATGTCAACAACATCGGATTGGTGGAGGTGCCCATGGGCACACCATTGCGCACCCTGATCTACGACATCGGCGGCGGCATTCCTAAAAAGCGCAAGTTCAAGGGGGTGCAGCTTGGCGGCCCCTCGGGCGGGTGCATCCCCGAACATCTCCTCGACACCCCCGTAGACTACGAAGAGATTGCCAAAGTCGGTGCCATCATGGGCTCCGGCGGCGTCATTGTTATGGATGAAAACACCTGCATGGTGGACATGGCGCGGTTTTTCATGGAGTTTATCCAGGAAGAGTCGTGCGGCAAATGCACACCGTGCCGCGAGGGCACCCGACGACTACTCCAATTGCTTGAAAAAATTAGCCAGGGGCGCGGTGAAGCCTGCGATATCGAAATCATGGAAGAGCTGTCCCACACCATTCGTGAAACCGCCTTGTGCGGCCTGGGACAAACCGGCCCCAACCCGGTGCTCTCCACGCTACGCTACTTCCGTGAAGAATTTGAAGCGCACATTTACGAGAAACGCTGCCCGGCCAAACGTTGCGTTGACTTGCTGCGATTTGAAATCGACCCCGAGCTGTGCACCAAATGCGGACTCTGTTTCAAAGCCTGTCCGGTGGAAGCCGTCGCCTGGCAGAAAAAAGAAGTGGCCCGTATCGAAAAAGACAAATGCATCAAATGCCTGACCTGTTATGACAAGTGTAAGTTCGGCGCCATCATGTAACCGGCGCCGCTAAATTCGGGAGAATACAATATGGGTATTGCGATCCTGCTGATGGGTGGATTGGGACTGGTGGTGGGTATCGGTCTGGCCATTGCCTCCAAGGTTTTCTATGTCTATGTGGACCCCAAGATCCTGGCGATCGAAGCCGCCCTCCCGGGGGCCAACTGCGGTGGCTGCGGTTTTCCGGGATGCTCGTCCAACGCCGAAGCCGTAGCGGCCGGGAAGGCAGCACCCAACTCCTGTGTTGCGGCCGGCCCTGAAGTGGCGGAGGCCATTGCCGCCATTCTGGGCGTCAGCGTCGAGGCCAAGGAACCGGATATCGCCCTGCCGGGCTGCACTTATGGCGTGGCCGACGCCGACACCAAATATCTCTACGACGGTTTGAATGACTGCCGGGCCGTTGCCCTGCTCAATGGGGGAATGAAGGTGTGCACCATCGGTTGCCTTGGGTTGGGCACCTGCGCCCACGTTTGCCCATTCGACGCCATTACCATGGGGCCCAAAGGATTGCCCGTGGTGGATGAGGTACGATGCACCGGATGCGGCACCTGTGAACGGGTTTGCCCCAAACACATCATCACGCTTTCTTCGGTAACCCGCCGCATTCTCAAAGAGTACACCACCGAGGATTGCACCACGCCGTGCCAGCGTGCCTGCCCGGCCGGAATCAATATCAGTGCCTACATCGGCGCCATGGCCCAAGGGGATCACCTGCGCGCTGTGCAGGTGATCAAAGAACGCAACCCCTTCCCCACCGTCATCGGGCGCATCTGCCCAAGGCCCTGTGAAAATGAATGCCGCAGGCAATACGTGGATGAACCAGTGGCCATCAATTTTCTCAAACGCTATGCCGCCGATTACGAGATGGCCCAGGGCAAACATGTACAACCCTATAAAGCGCCGGATACAGGCCGCCGTCTTGCCGTCATCGGCGGTGGTGTGCAGGGTTTGTCAGCGGCCTTCTTCGCCGCCCGCCTCGGTCACGCCACTGCGATCTATGAAGCGCAAGAGGAACTAGGCGGCCTGCTGCGCAGCGCCATCGCACGCCAACGGTTGCCCATGGCCATTCTGGACTGGGATATCAATGGTATTCTGGACATGGGTGTTACCACCCACACCGGCCAACAATTCGGCCAGGATCTGACCGTTCCCGACTTGTTGTCCGAAGGGTATCAGGCGGTTTTGCTGACCGTGGGCGGTTGGGACAGCCGCCTGACCCGCACCCATGGCCGGGGAGAAGCCAGCCCCGCACCCGGATGCCATCTGCTCATCGACGTGGCCAAGGCCGGCAGCGAAGGCTATCCGTCCATTACCCTGAACGGCCATGTGATCATCATCGGCAACACCCACCTGACGCCGGAATTGATCGCGCGCTGCAAAACCCTGGGTGCCGCCAAGATCACCCTGGTGACCCGCGAGGCCGGTCTGATGGCAATGGACCCGACCTTGGCCGATGTCCGTGTGGCAGTGGGCATCAGCCGGCTCCACGGCCAGGGCAAAAACCTGCTCGGCGTCGAGTTGACCGATCTGGAATCCGGCACACAAGAAGCCATGGATGCGAACCATGTGGTGTTCACCGCCGGCCGCATTCCGGAGTTGATTTACACACCAACACCGAATACCGCCGAGGGGCAAGCATCAGCGGACGTCGGCTACAATGGGGCATGGGAGGCCATCCCGCCTTATAAGCAACCGGCCTTTCACCACGAAACCGGATTGATGGCCCCGGGCGATGTGCTCACCGATTTTTCGGCGGCCATCAAAGCCATTGCCGCCGGAAGGCGTGCCGCCGTGTCGGTGCACCAAGTCCTCTATGGCATGCCCATGGATCTGCCAGACCATGTGGTGGCCCCCGACACACCGGTGCAAAACGTCCATCACGTTGACCGTGTACCGGTGCGGTTGCGACAAATAATGCCGCTGGCGGCCCCCGCCAAGTGCGCTCGCGGTGAAGAGTGCGAAAAGGGGTACACCCCGGAAATGGCCCAAACCGAGGCCGACCGCTGTTTACAGTGCGGCCTGATCTGCTACCTGCGTGAAAAGGATGCACCGGCACCACAGACCGCGGTCAGTGCCTAAATCACAAGCAGGGATGCACTGAGGAATCGACCCATGGCCATCGAGCAGGGAGTTGTCATCAAGTTAGGAGAACGGCCAAACACCGCATGGGTCATGACCACACGATCCGGCGCTTGTGAGTCGTGCGCTTCCCGGGAGAATTGCCACGCCGGTGCCACCGGCGAACACCAGGAAGTGGAGGCGATGAACGTGGTTGGCGCGCGAGCGGGCGACCGCATCCAGTTGATGATCCGCACGGGGTCCTTGATTAAAGCCACCTTCTTATTGTATGTTTTCCCTGTATTGTGCATGCTGGGCGGTGCCGTTGCCGGCCACCTGCTTGCAGCGGCGTTGGGGGTTGTGAACAACTCGGCCGTCGCCGCCGTCGTTGCCATGATGGCTTTGGGCGCGGGATTATGGGTTGTGCGCACCCGAGGCCGGCAACTGGGGCAGGATGTGGCCTACCGGCCGCATATTGTCCGCATTCTGGGTCGCGCCCCTCTGGACGCTTCCGAAAACCTGGCGCCTCAACAATGTCCGGGTGGCAATGCCAACCACTGACAGGGAAATGACGGCATGATCGAAAAGGTTTTTATCACCAGTAACAACACCGCCACCTTCGTTTGCCCGCAATGCGGTAATGTCACCACCGCCAATGTGGCCAAATTCGCCGCCATAGACAAACGTATCACCGTCAAAGCCCGCTGCAATTGCGGGCACCACTTTACCGTATCCCTGGAAAAACGCCGCCAATACCGCAAGGCAACCGATCTGCCGGGCAATTACTACCACCAGCGCAACAACGGGGATGTGGATAAAGGCATTATGCGGGTCGTGGATGTCTCCAGCACGGGTCTCAAGCTCAAACTCAACGTGGAGCGTCAATTCAACGTGGGAGACCGGCTTAGGGTTGAATTCCATCTGGACGACAAGCGGCGGACTTTCTTCGACAAGCAGGTCATCGTACGCAATGTCAGACAAAACCTGGTCGGCACAGCCTTTGCCCCCGGCGAAGCGGAAGATCCAAACCTGGGGTTTTACCTGATGTCCTGAGCCGGCCACCGACCGGGGACACAGATCGGAAATGGCCTACTGCAAACAGTGCGAGCGCGAGCATCATGTGGGATTCATCTCCACCCGGTTTGCCGGAACCGACGGGGTATCCCTGGAAGCCGACAAGTGGGCGCGAATATTTGAATCCCAGGGATTGCAATGCTTCTATTTTGCAGGCGAACTGGATCGCGACCCGGCGCGCGCCTGGCAGACGGATGAAGCCCATTTTCAACACCCTGATATCCGGTCCATCCACAAGGCCTGCTTCGGCGTCAATCAACGCTCCCGGGAGGTCACACGACAGATTCACCTGATCAAGCGCCATCTGAAAGACCAGTTGTACGAATTCATCGATCGTTTCGAAATCGATCTGCTGGTCACCCAGAACTGCCTGACCATCCCGCTGAACATTCCCTTAGGTATCGCCATCGCCGAGTTGATCGCCGAAACCGGTATCAGGACCATCGCGCACCATCACGATTTTTACTGGGAGCGCCAGCAGTTCCTGCACAACGCGGTGGGAGAGTACCTCAACATGGCTTTCCCACCCAACCTGCCATCCATTCACCACGTGGTCATCAACTCTGCAGCGGCCACCCAGTTGGGGTTGCGCACCGGCATCTCCTCCACCCTCATTCCCAATGTCATGGATTTTGAAAACCCGCCCGACCCACCGGATGACTATGCCGCCGATGTCCCCCAGGCATTGGGATTGAAACGGTACGAACTGTTCATATTACAACCCACCCGGGTGGTCAAACGCAAGGGGATCGAGCATGCCATCGAGTTCGTCCACCGGTTGGGCGCCAGCGCCAAGCTGGTGATCTCCCACGCATCCGGGGACGAAGGCCACGACTATGAGCGCCGGGTTTGGCAGTATGCGCGAACCATGGACGTTGATACCCTGTTCGTCTCGGATATCATCAACGACAATCGCGGGCGGACACCGGACGGCCGAAAAATATACACCCTGGAAGACATTTACCCCCATGCGGACCTGGTGACCTATCCTTCCAACTATGAAGGCTTCGGCAATGCCTTTCTGGAGGCTGTTTACTTCCGCAAACCCATTCTGGTTAACAACTACTCCATTTACGCTACCGACATCCGTCCCAAAGGATTTTCCGTCATCGAGATTGACGGCTATGTCACCCGGGCAACGCTCCTGCTGGCCAAAAAAGTACTGCGGGATGAAACATTCAGAAGCGATATGGTAGAGCGCAATTATGCCTTGGGCAACCGTTATTTCTCCTACAAAGTACTACGCGGAAAACTCGATACCCTGCTCTGCGACTGCCTGCCTTGCCGCCTCGGAAACGGCTGACGCAATACACAAAGGAGACGTTCCATGGAACCTTCATTTCACGACTGGTTATGGGCCCAACGGGGCCGGCACTGTGTGGACAGACTGAAGAAAAACGGCTTTGACGCCCATTGGGTGCCGGACCTGGAAGCCGCTCGAAACCTCATTCTGCCCATGCTGGCCGAAGGTCAGACGTTCGGTTTCGGGGGGTCGGAGACGGTCCGCCGTCTGGGTCTGGTTGAACATCTCAGGGCCACGGGCAAAACGATTTTCGACCACTGGGAAAAAGGCCTGACCCCCCAACAGAGTCTGTCCATCCGGCGCTCCCAACTGGCGTGCGACTGTTTCTTTTGCAGCGCCAACGCCATTTCGCTGACCGGTGAAATCGTCAATGTGGACGGTGCCGGCAACCGCACCAGCGCCATGGGCTTCGGGCCCGGCAAAGTGTTCATCGTCGCCGGCATGAACAAGGTCACCAGTGACCTGGAAAGCGCGTTGCGCAGGGTTCGCGAGGTAGCTGGCCCCATGCGGGCCAAGAGTCTCAATATGCCCACCCCCTGTGCGGAAACCGGTATCTGCAACGACTGCCATTCACCCCAGCGCATATGTCGGATCACCACCATCTTGCACCGGCAACCGATGTTGACCCCAACCACAGTCGTTTTAATCAACCAGGCACTTGGCTATTGAACCCCCAAACGTCCGCCAGGAGTGTACGCAAACCGATGACACCGCATACCAGCCTATCGTCATGGCCCGCCGCCATTGTACTGGCCCTTTGGCTCTGCTTTCCCTTGCTGTCATGGGCCCAGGCAAAGCAAGTACAAGATGCCCCTTTGGCCAAAGTGAACGGAGTCGCCATCACCTCCGGCATGCTGCGCCAGGAGGTCCACATGCTGCAGTTGGAAATGGCCCAACGCCGCAGCCCACTCTCATCCGCGGAAATCAACAACCTGCGAAACCGGATGGTTGAAACGCTCATCGAACGCGAGCTCCTCTATCAGCAGGCACAGTCACAGCGCACGACCATCCGCTCCCAATGGGTGGCGGAAACGTTGGACGCCTTACAGGAACGGGTCGGCGGCCGCGCGCGGCTGGCGTCTCATCTGTCCGCCGGCCGCATCAGCCAGGACGAACTCATCGAGCGCCTGCGCAAGGGACTGGTCGTGCGCCAACTGCTTCAGGGGGATCCACTGCGCGGCATACGGGTGACCCAAGACGAAACACGCCGTTTCTACGATGATCATCCGGAGCTTTTTCAAGGCGTCGAACAATTCCGGGCACGGCACATCCTGATCGCCGTCCCGAATCCCAACGACAGAGTCCAAAACGCAGCGGCGCTGGATCGCATTCGTCAATTGCAGTCCCGAATCACCGCCGGCACGCCCTTGTCGGTATTGGCACTGGATCATTCGGATTGCCCAAGCCGCTCAAGGGGAGGCGCCCTGGGCTATCTGCCCACCGACCAAATGATCGCCCCTTTTGCCGAAGCGGTGGCATCCCTGGCAGTGAACCAGGTCAGCGACATTGTGCGCACCCAACAGGGGTACCATCTGATCCAGCTCATCGATCGTCAACCCCCCCGGCCGATCCCCTATCATCGGGTCCGGGTAAAGATCGAGCGCACCCTGAGGTGGGATAAAGAACAGGCAGCGGTGCAGGCTTATGTGGCCAGGCTCAAACGTCAAGCGGAACTGATCCGTTGAGCCGGTCATTCAGATGGTGTCAAAGCGATGAAAGTAATTGAACGCTATCCATTTTTATAATTCTTTTTACTTGACCTGTCCGCGCACCATCGCTTATTCTATTTTTTAAACGATAACTTGGCGATCGCTTTGTTATGTTTACGAAAACATGGCGCATGCGCCGGTCATCGCTCTCAGGCGGGGGATCCGATCACCATGGGGAAATGAACGCTTCAGGACAGGAGGTCAGTGCTTTGACAAACGGTACCGTGAAATGGTTCAACAACAAGAAGGGCTATGGTTTCATCAATGAAGTGAACGGCCGCGACATCTTTGTGCACTTTTCATCCATTGTCATGGACGGTTACAAAACCTTGAACGAGGGAGACCAGGTCGATTTCGAAGTTGAAGAGAGTAACCGAGGACCGGAAGCAAGAAACGTGCGTCGGGCATAACGCATCCGCCCAGGCATCATGGCCGCTGGGGGCCGGGCTTCCTTTTTCCCGGCAATCACCAGGCGCCGTATAGGGTTGTGCAACAGTCAGTACTCCCTTCAGGCCCACCCGGAATCGGATCAGACACCGTAATACCGGAAGAGTGGTGCGTTGTTTATTATCTCCGGATGCGGGCGTTGAACAAGCCGGAATGGCCGGAAGCCGGGTGGCATCAGATGTGATTTTTTCTGCGCGGACCCTGTACCGGGGTGTGGGGTTTATGTGTGAGTACGCGCTTGGGTGATCGGCAAATAGATGTGCACGCACGTACCCTGACCGCGCTCCGATGCGAACTCGATCCACCCCTGATGATGCTTCACAACCCCCTGGGCGGCCGCCATGCCCAGGCCACGCCCAATGGCCTTGGTGCTGAAAAAGGGCTCGCACACGCGTCGCAGCGTCTCACGATCCATACCCACACCGGTATCCTCCACCAGAATACACACATATCTATGGCCGCATCCATCTGCGGCCAGGTTTGGAGGTACGGCATCGTGCGACACCCGGCAGGCAGTGATCGCGATTTGCCCCTTCCCTTCGAGGGATTCATCGGCATTGCCAACCACCGCCAATAAGACCATCTGCATCTGTGTAAAGTCCACTTGGACCATCAGCTCTTCCTCGGGCAGCGCTATGGCAAGCCGGGTCGTCGGTTTGATAACCCGGCGGATGGCGGCCGAAAGATCCTGGATCAGTTTCTTCACAGATACCACGCTGCGCTGGGGCTGCCCACCCTGGGCATAGGCCAGCATCTGATTGGTCAAGCCGCTCATGCGTTGCGCGATGGGCCGCAAACGCGCAACATACTGCATCACCTCAGGGGTGTGCCCCCCGACCATCTCCAGCAAATCGAGATTGCCCATCAGGCCGGTCAGCGCATTGTTGTACTGGTGGGCGATTCCTCCGGCCAGCACAGCGATGGCCTCCGCCTTCTGGGCCTGCATCAATTGCTTTTCATAACCGATCACTGTGGCGGTCTTCTCTTGAACGATCGTTTGCAGACGATCCTTTTCAGCACCGATAAATTCATAGAAGGCCAGACTCTCCAGCGCATTGGCCGAATTGCGCAGCACGATGGAAAGAATCTCCATGGAGGCCTCGGGCAGATGCCGCAGCTCGGGGGGGAAAATGCCGATCAACACACCCCGGATCCGATTGTAGGTGGCGATCACGTGCAACAGGATCTGACGGGTGCCGTCCTTTGAATAAATGGTGATACCGCGCCGCTCCCGCAAAGCCCAGGCGACGAATCCATGGTCGATGAGAAACGCCATCTCGTCGGTAACCAGAGTCTTGTTGCGATTGGGCCAACAAGCGGCCCGACAAAGATCCGCGGATGCCTCATCCACCAGGTAGATGGCGGCGGCATCGAACCGCACCAGGGCCCGGAGCCGCTTGATGGTTTTTCCCAATACTTTTCCAGGCGTGCAGCGGGTGTCGATCTCTTTCTGGAAATCACCAAAGGAGAGCGCCATTTCGATGGCATTGCGGATGAAACGCCGGCTGGTTTCCTGCCCCTCGGTTTGGGCCAACTCTTTCTCACTTTCGATTATCGGATGGGGCATGGCAAAGTTTCCCTTTACACAAGAGTGATATCCAGGGCACCCAACTGGTGAATGGCCTGCCGGATCACCCAGTTGATGTTGCAGGCGGCAATGCCCAAGCCGTCCCAGGCCTTATCATCAAAAGCGGGAATCGCCAGTTCACCACTGGTACCGAGCCCCAGGCCGTTGGCGATGATATCCGCCATCTGCACAATCACCGCCTTGGTGACATCCTGGGCGGCAGAGGGGTGATGGTGATGGATAATGCTGTTGGCCAGCACGGGCGGAATTTTCCATTTTTGCAGGAGATGCTTGGCGACTTGGGTGTGATCAATACCGAAGAGGGATCGTTCGCTCTGGTACACGGTACAGCCGGCCGCTGCGGCATGGGCATGGGCGGCGGCCGCCGGTCCGGGATAATACTTGAATATAATCAATTTTCCCATATCATGCAGCAACCCCGCCACGGACAGTTGTTCGGTTTCGGGTAGGTTCTTTTGCGCGGCAATCATGCGCGCAAGGAGCCCGCACGCCAAGCTGTGGCGGATAAAGGCGGCCATATCGATGAGTTCAGCCGGAATATCCTTAAAGGTTCGCATAACACAGATCCCCAGGGCCAGGCTGCTGATCTCCTTGGTGCCGATGATGGTCACCGCCCGGGTGATGCGGTCAATTTTGGACGGAAACCCATAATAGGCGGAATTGACGATTCTAAGCAGCAACGCGGCCAGGGCAGGGCTTTTGTTCACCACACGAGCCACATCGTTGGAAGTGGCAAAGGGATCGGCGATCACGGCATTCAATTCGCTGATGATGGGCGGCGCGTCAGGGAGCTTCAGATCAACGGTCGAAATACGGGTCCGAATGCTGTCGGCATCAACAGTTGCCCCCTTGAGACCGGCCGCCGACCAACGTTCCCCGGGAAAAGCGGCGCCGGGATGCGCATAGCGGTACGCCAATGCCTCTTGGTAAATACCCTGGATGGTTTCATGTCCGGTGTCCAGGTGTCTGAACACTTGATCGGTAATGGCTTGGGTGCGGGCCATCCGTTCGGGATCCAATGTTTCGGAAGCATCCTCCGCGCCCTTTGGGGAACCCACCACGTTCACCGCACAGACGCCCCATATTTTCAAAATTCTCAGGTGCTTTTCACTGATCACCTGTCCCCTGGAAAGCAACAGCCGGCAATGGATATCCCGCACATCCTCACTTAGCACCATCCCCTGGCTCAAATCCTCGACAGCAACACAGCCCATTGCATGATCTCCCTATATTGAACCGACAGCCTGTACATTGGATGCACAGATGTGCGCACTCGCTGCCTGACTCTATATTGGCCGTTGGATGATAAACTTTAGGGGGAAATGGGAGGACACACCGGGTTCAGGAAGTGGAAACCTCGTGGATAACCGTCCGCAGGACAGCCATTTGATTGATACTCGCAGCGGCAAATTTGATACCGATCCCTTCAGCATCCCGGCGCATGATCACCCCAGCGATGCGGCACCCCTTGTTCAGGCTCTGGCTGAAAAAGGCGACCTGTACCTCCTGGCCGACGGAGAAAGGGCCTTTGGTCTGCAAAAAGACCCCGCTGAGGCTGATGTTGCTCACAACCCCCTGGTGTGCCCATTCGTTGTAGACGAACTCGACCGGCAAGGCACAGGGGAACCTTTTGTAACGCCGTCTTTCATCGGGCTTGGGTATCTGTTCGTCCTTGATACGGCCGCTTTCGAGCAGCAAACTCATCAAAGGGACATGGATGGTCTTTTCCCTGGCAGGCAGATTGTAATCGAGCATAATGAGTGCATTTTCCAAACCGAAGAGGGCAAAGGCGGCCTCCTTGCCGCCCAATGCTTCCATTTGAGCATCGATCACCTCGCCGGACTCACAGTACAAATGACCGCACCGACCGCCGGCCAACACCTTTACGGTGCAAGTTTTACCCTCCAACTCAATCATCTGCAGAAAGGAGGCGATGCTGATGCCCCGCAGCTGTCCACCCGTGTCGATGCCGAATTCGTCCAACAGCCTCTCGAGCAGCAGACCGATATCAACAGGCACCTCGAATTGCATTTTATACTCGAATGCCTTGAGCAGAGAGGCGACATGGGATTTTCTGTCGGCCATGACGATCAGCCGCGTATCGACATGTTGCCGCAGGCAATTGTCCAGCAGGTCGATCTCCTTGGGAGAAACCTGCCGACCGGCAATGACCAGATCGACCCGGATGCGCTCGATCAGGTCGATGGCTTCCACGACGGTGCCGGCGGTCAACACTTTAAAAAAGTCACCCGGGCCGGTGAGCAGCCGGATCACATTTTCGCGCACATGGGGTTTTTCTTCAATATACAGGATCGTTATCATACGGCCTGATGCTCGGCCTTGAGAATGGCCTTGATGGTTTCCGACAGTTTGCTCAAGGTAAACGGTTTCTGCAAAAACCCGTTGCACCCTTTGTCCATGATCTCCCGGGCAGTATTGTTCATGCTATACCCGCTGCACAATAGCGTTTTGATACCCGGTTGGAGCGCCTTGATGCGGGTAAAAAGCTCGCCACCGCTCATCCCGGGCATGATCATGTCGATGATCGCCAGGTCGACGGCCGACAGGCGCTGTGCATAACGCGCCAAGGCCTCATCCCCGCTGGCGGCGCTCAGGACCTCATAACCCAAGCCGATCAACAGTTGGGCACTGGTGTCCAGCACCATGGGCTCGTCGTCAACCATTAATATGGTGCCCTTGCCTTTCTGGATAGGCACATCGGAGGCGCATCGCAAGTCGGCGGCTTCGGTGACGGAGGGCAGAAAAATCTGAAAAGTGGTGCCCACCCCCTTGCTGGATTGCACATCGATGAATCCCTTGTGCGCCTTGATGATACCGTAACAGGAGGCCAATCCAAGCCCCGTACCTTTGCCCGTTTTGGTGGTGAAAAAAGGTTCGAAAATGTTCTCCAGGTGCTCGGGCGCAATGCCACAGCCATTGTCGGTAAAGGCCACCACTGCGTGATCGCCGGGCGTCACTTTGAAGGGCCGCCCCCGCAGCTGCGCCGGGGTGGCTTTGGCGGTCTTGATGATCAGACAACCGCCGTCGGGCATGGCATCGATGGCGTTGACATACATGTTCCAAAACACCTGTTCGATCTGGTTGCGATCCACCCGCACCGTTCCCGCATTGGGATCAAGCTCCAATTGCACCGAGATTTCCTTGCGCGTGGCGGAAAAAAGCTCCGAGGACTCCTTGATGATCGCGTTCAGCTGGGAGGGCTTGACCTCGTAGTTGCCGCCCCGCGCGTAACTGAG
>JAGTVD010000290.1 GCA_018224505.1 Desulfatitalea sp.
CTCTATTTTCTCTTTCATTTGGTGATCACCAACGATTTTCAAATGCCCTTGGCGCAACAGGGGTGGTCAGCAACTCCCCGTCTGGTGGGGGGGCGCCCCGCGCTCGGGGGCGCCCGTCCCACATTGGTCACCCTGAATGATTTTTTTGACTATGCGAACTGTTCCCGCAGTAGCCGTTTAAGAATTTTGCCCGTGGGCGTGCGCGGGATTTGATCGGTGAAGACCACTTGCTTGGGGGTCTTGTACCGCGCCAGTTTGTCCTGACACCAGTCGATGAGGGCTTCCTGTGTGAGGCTTTCCCCCTTTTTGAGCACCACGACGGCCTTGACGGCTTCGCCCCACTTTTCGTCCGGAATGCCGATCACGCCGATGTCGGCAATGCTCGGGTGGCCGAGCAGGCACTCCTCCACTTCGGCCGGATAGATGTTCTCGCCGCCGGAGATGATCATGTCCTTCATGCGGTCCAGGATGTACAAAAATCCGTCGGCGTCCATCCTGGCGATATCGCCGGTATGGAGCCACCCATCGATGATGGCCTGAGCCGTCGCTGTCGGGTTGTTGTAGTAACCCTTCATGAGGTGGGTGGTGCGCATGAGCAACTCGCCGGGCTCGTCGGGGGCGACTTGCTTGCCGGCCAGGTCCACCACCCGGATGTCGGTGTGGAAAAACGGGGGGCCGCACGAGCCGGCTTTCTGGATTGCCCACTCCCCGTCAATGACCGAAGCCGGGCCTGTGCATTCGGTCAAGCCGTAGAGTTGGCGCACCTCCATTCCCTTTTCGGCAAAGGCCTTGATCAGGGGCACCGGCACGGGCGCCGCGTAGACCAGGGCCAGTTTGATGGTGGACCAATCGAAGGTTTCGAATTCCGGCACAGAGCGCAGGAACATCAGCACCTGGGGCACGGAGCCGAACCAGGAAATGTGCTCGGTCTGAATCAGTTTGAGAAATTCGGCCGGTTCGAAGGCGCGCTGTAAGATCATGGTTGAACCGAAGTGGGCGCACATGGGCACCGGCGCCATTGCGCCGATGTGAAACAGGGGCAGGGGCATCAGCATCCGGGTGCCGACATCGGTAAGCGTGGCCTTGAGGTCCACTGATGTGTGATAATAGCCGTTGTGGGTCAATTCGGCCCCTTTGGGCCGGCCAGTGGTGCCGGAGGTGTAGAGGATCGTCAGGGTATCGTCATCTCCGCCGCTGTATTCGGGCTCGTCCGTCGGGGCGCCCTCCATGAACGCCTGGTAGGATTTGGCCCAGGCCGGTGGGCTCTCCATGATGCCGATGAAGCGCTTGGCCGGGATCTGGGTGCGGATGGCTTCGACCACCGGGGCGAATTCCTTCCCGAAGATGAGGGTCTGCGTCCCGCAGTCATTGGCGATGTAGGCCACCTCGGGAGGCGCCAGACGATAATTCACGGGCACCATCACCACACCGATTTTAGCCAGCCCGAAGTAGAGTTCAAGATATTCGGGATCGTTCAAGGCCAGCACCGCCACACGATCCCCCTGCTTGACCCCCATCGCACGCATGGCGTTGGCAACCCGGTTGGCGCGGTCGTTCAACTCCCGATAGGAACGCCGCACATCACCCACCACGAGGGCCTCCAGTTTGGGACTCAGCATGGCCCGCTTGTAGAGCAGATAACCGATGTTGATCTTCATGACTCCAGCTCCTTTTTAAATGGTTTAATGGTTCTGGAACCTGCGTACGTTTATGGAGCGCCAAATATTTCCGGTGTCAAAACCCTTCGAGTTTGGCGATGATATCGCTCATGACTTCACTGGCGCCCGCCCCGATGGAGATCAGCCGGGCATCCCGGAAGAACCGGGAGACCCGCATCTCGTTCATGAACCCCATGCCGCCGTGCATTTGCAGGCAGCCGTCGGCCACCTGGTTCAGAACCCGCCCGCCTATCAATTTTCCCATGGAGATCTCACGGGTGGCGTCCTGGCCAGCCATCTTCAGGCGCACGATGTGGTAGGTGAGCTGCCGCAGGCACTCGATCTCGCTGAGCCAGTCCACCAGGCGATGGCGCAGGACCTGCTTTTTGATCAGCGGTTTGCCGAAAACGAGACGACCCTGGATATAGGTCACGGTTTCACGGATCATCTCTTCGGCGCCGATGTAGCAGATGGGCAGGGCCGAGAAGCGCTCGTGCTGAAACTGCTTCATCTGATAGATGAACCCTTCGCCTTCCTGGCCAATGAGGTTCTCGGCCGGAATGCGCAGGTCGTCGAAGTAGAGTTCGGCCGTATCGCTGCTGCGCATGCCCAGCTTGTCGAGTTTCTTGCTGATCTTGAATCCGGGCAGATCGGTGGGCACCACGAAGAGGCTGAAGGAATGATACCCCGGCGCATCGCTGGTGCGGGCCAGGAGTGTCAGGAAGTCGGCCTGGGTGCCGTTGGTGATATACGTCTTCGAGCCGTTGAGCACGTAACTGTCGCCGTCCCGCTTGGCGAAAGTCTTGAGCGCCGCCACATCCGATCCGGCGTCGGGTTCGGTGACGGCGATGGCGCCCACCATTTCCCCGCGGATGGCCGGGCGCAGATACGTCTGCTTCTGATACTCGCTGCCGAACTCGGCAATAGCCGGTGTCGCCATGTTGGTCTGGACGGCGATGGCCATGGGCACCCCGCCGCAGCGTGCGCGGGCGATCTCCTCGAGCATCACCGTCTCGTACCAGTAGTCCAGGCCTTCTCCGCCGTATTTTTCGTCGTAGCGGATGCCCAGGAATCCGAGTTCGCCCATTTCCTTGAACAGCTCGTGCAGCGGCGCGGCCCCCTTTTCCTCCCATTCATCGATGAAAGGGTTGATGCGTTTATTCACGAAAGCACGCACCGCCGCGCGCACCTGCTCGTGTTCTTTGGTGAAATACAAATTCTGGCTCATGCTGTGTCTCCCTTTTGCTGCCGCGTGACCCGGGTCCCTGGGGCCGGGCCCAGCGTGGGCGGTCCGGCGAAGCATTGGGCCACCTCCATCCATTTGCGGGCGACATCGCCGATGACCACCAGGGCAGTGTCGTCCACATGGCGCCGCTGGGTTGCCACCAAGCAAAAATCCACGGCCGAGCCGCTGATGCGTTGGGCCGCGGCCGCATCACCCCAGGTCCAGATTTCGCCGGAGGGCGCGGTCAGTTCGACGCGCACCGGGGTTTCGGGAATTTGCAGGTCCCGGTTGGCGAAGCTCCAGCCGAAGGTGACGACACCCAGATGGGCGATATGGCGCAACCCCGGGCCGGCAGTGCGATCGACATTCAGGACATCATAGACATCCTGGCCGTGGGCCCAGGTCTCCATGAGCCGGGCGCTGGCGAACGAGCGCGCGCTCATGGGCGGCCCGTACCACGGCAGGCGCGCCTTGGGGGTCAGTCGCGCCAGGGCGTCGAGCAGTTGCCTGCGCTCCTGCCGCCACCAGGCGAGCAGATCACCGGTGGACATGGCCCGCCCCTTGGCCAGCGTAAATTCGGTGGCTTCGTCCATGTGCTTGAAGCGGCCCAGATCCTCCACCAGGTGGCGCTGGAATGCGGCGGGATCGGTGGCGGACAAGCGGGCTGTGTGGTCGAAGTAGGCCAGGTGGCAAATCTCATCCTTGACCGTCCAGTTGCCGCAGGGCGCCAGGGTTTCCCAAGTGGCGGGGACAAGATCGCTCACCAGGGCATCCAGGCTGTTTTGCTCCCAAGCCAGATCGGCGCATATCGTTTTCATCGATTCTCCTTGTTTTCCGGAAAGGTCACCAGGATCGAGGCGGGCATTTCCACAATTTTCGCCCGCAGGTATTCCCCCAGGGTCTTGGCTTGTGGATCGCTGCGCACCGACGCCGCCACGCCGTCGCCCAGCAGCCCGCGGATGTAGAAATTGAGCGCAAGCAGGTTGGGCAGTTCATAGCGTTCGATGGCAAAAGGCGCGCAATCGGGCAGCAGCGCCTTGAGGCGCTCGGTGGTCAGAAAGCGTTGCAGGAACGCATAGGCTTCCGGCGTCCGGCCCCAGATGCCGAGGTTGGCATTACCGCCTTTGTCGCCGGAGCGTGTGGCAAAGGCCCGCCCCAGAGGGGCCTGGACGGTTTTCCCGCCTGGAACCGCCAGATTCTGGGGTTTTTCGGTGGACACTGTAAAGGGCTCGCAGACCACGGCGGCCTCGATCACCTCGGCCGGCCGTCCTTCGATGCAGACCGTCTGATGGATGTGGCGGTTTGCAACCAGCGCAGGCCAATGCACCACCGCCGGCGCCCCGGTAGTGGGCGGCGAAGTCAAGGTGAAGCCGGGAATGCTGGCCAGGGCCATCTCCACCACTTTGGCCGAAAAACCTTTACCGACCTTGTCGGCATCCGGGTCCATCACCGTGATGCGCAGATAGGCAAAGGCTTCGTCGTTGCTGGCCGGATCGCTTTTTTCGGAATGCACAAGCTGCACGTCCACCGTCTGGAACCGCTCGCGGCCGCCCAGGCTGTCGAACAGGGTTTGAGTGACGATCTCGGCCTTGCGGTCGATGTCCAGGCCGGTCAGGACCACGGTCATGGAATTCTTGTGCCCGCCCAGCGTGTTGATGCAGACCTTGGTGGTCGCAGGGGGCGGTTCGCCCCGCGTGCCCGTGCCGCGCACCCGGTCGGGCCCCGCCTGGGTCAGCGAAAGGGTGTCGAAGCGCACTGCCACGTCCGGGGTCAGGTAGGTGGGGGCGGCGATTTCGTAAAGCAGCTGGGCGGTCACTGTGCCTACCGACACCAATCCGCCGGTGCCGGGGTGCTTGGTGATGACAAAGCTGCCGTCGGCATGCATCTCGGCGATGGGAAATCCCACATTGCGGTAGGAAGGCACTTCGTGGATAAACGAATAGTTGCCGCCCGTAGCCTGGGCGCCGCACTCGATGATGTGCCCGGCGGCGTAAGCTCCGGCCAACGGGTCCCAGTCGGTGCGCCGCCAACCGAAGTGCCAGGCGCAGGGCCCGGCCACCAGGGCGGCGTCGGCCACGCGACCGCAGACCACAATGTCCGCTCCCTGCGCCAGGGCCGCGGCGATCCCCCAGGCACCCAGGTAGGCATTGGCCGAAATGGGAACGGCCCCGGCATCGGCCAGGCGGATGCCTTTGTCCATATGGGTGAAGGGTTCACCCGCCTGCTGGAGTTCCGCCAGACGCGGCATCAGATCGTCGCCTTCGATATAGGCGATCCTGGGTGAAAGACCGAGCGCCTGGGCGACGGCCTGCAGCGCCCGGGCCAGGGCCGCCGGGTTCAGCCCGCCGGCGTTGGAGACCACGCGTATGCCGCTTTCCAGACATGGTCCCATCACGGCTTCCATCTGTTTGAGAAAAGTGGGGACGTAACCGCCCTCGGGCGATTTGAGTCTTTTCTGAAGCAGAATCGCCATGGTCAGTTCAGCCAGGAAATCCCCTGTGAGTACATCGATGGGGCCGCCTTGAACCATTTCCCTGGCCGCCGACAGGCGGTCGCCGAAAAAGCCGCTGCAATTGGCAATGATCAGTTTTTCATGATCGCCCATGGTGTCACCATCCTTGGTTGCGGTACCCGATGACAGCCCCGTCGCCGATGACGACGTTACCGATGACCTGGGCCAGCTCGCTGACATAAGTCCCTTTGCCGATGGACGGGGTGTGGCCTTCGAAGCGATACAGCATGGCAATCATTCTCCTTTGAATTGCGGGGGCCGTTTTTCCAGAAAAGCGGTGATGCCTTCCCGGGCATCCTGCGTTCCGGCCACCGCCGCCAGTTGACGGCCCAGAAAGCGTACAGCCTCGGCCAGGGGCATCTGCTCGGCGGCGGCAAAGGCCGTCTTGCCCAGCGTAAGGCCGATGGGGCTCTTGGCGGCCAGGTCAGCGAGCACCCGGTCCACCTCGGCGTCAAAATCGGCATCCGGCACGACCCGGGTCACCAGCCCCATCGAAAGGGCCTGGACGGCGGTGAGGCGCTGGCCGAGCAAGATCATCTCCATGGCCTTTTTGCGCGGCACGTTGCGGAAAATCAGGGCCCCGATCATCATGGGGAACAGCCCGACGTTGACCTCGGGGGTACCGAATTGGGCTGACGCTTTGGCGACCACGATGTCGCAGGCGAGCATGAAACCGGTGCCGCCGGCCAGACAGTGGCCGTTGACCCGCGCCACGGTGGGCTTGGAAAAATCCGCCAGACGGCTGATGAGCCGGGCATAGCTGTCGAAGTGGCCGCGGCGGTCGACCTCGTCGTCCTGCATACCGCCGCCCAGGTCGGCCCCCGAGCAGAAGGCCTTGTCGCCGGCGCCGGTGATGCAGACCACGCGCGCATCGGCATCTGCCTGGGCCTGGTCCAGGGCCGCATGGAACAGCTCCACCGCTTCGGGGGTGATGGCGTTGCGCATGGCGGCCCGATTGATGGTGATGGTGGCCACTTGCCGTTCGACCCGGTAGATCAAATCCTTTTCAGTCATTAACGCCCTCCTTGATCAATCGATGCCGCGTCGGCGGCGGGCTCCGCCGCGCGATCGGCTGCCGGGGGATCGGCCGCCGGGGGATCGAGATCCACCAGCACCTGCCCGGGAGCCACCTTCTGCCCTTCGGCCACGTTGATGCGCGTAACCACGCCGGCGAACGGCGCGGTAAGAATGGTATCCATCTTCATGGCCGAGACCACCAGCAGCCCCTGCCCTTTTTCAACCGCCTGGCCCGTGGCCACCAGGATCTGGGTCACCACTGCCGGCATGGGCGGCGTAACCGCCTTGGGGCCGTTGGCCGCCCCTGGCCGGGATCGTGTTCCCGCGGCGCGCTCGTCCGCAAGCAGGAAGGTGCGCCCATCCACCATCACCGCCTTTCCCTCGGGGGTCTCGGCCACGAAGGCCAGGGTCTGGCAGCCGTCCACGCTCAGGCGCAGCTGGTGTTCGGAAATGCGCTCGAAAGCCACATCGACCCGTCGATCGCCGAAGGTGGCGCTAAACCTGCCGTCGCCCGCCGGTTCCACTGAAAAGGCGATGATTTTTTCATTGTGTCTCAGTCTGACATCCATGCAGACGGTCCTCCGCTTGCCGGTAATGGTCGATTTTCGCTACAGTCGCCAGTGCTTCAAGGTATGCCAGGGGCCGGGGTGGGCTTCTGCCGCGATGCGCCCGGCCGGACGCGCCTTGGGCGCCATGGCGTCCGCCGCATGCGCCAGGGCGGCCAATTCAAGCGCTTCGCGGTCCGGCACCCACTCGGCCAAATGCGTGGCGATGAAATCGGTATGGGTCTCTCCGGCCTGGAACGGTGCCGAGGCGAGCACATCCAGCAAAAAGTCGATCGGTGTCCGCACCCCCAAAACGGCATACGATTTCAGCGCCCGGGTCATGCGCCGGATGGCCAGATCCCGGGTTTCCGCATGGACCACCAGCTTGGATAGGATAGGATCGTACTCCACCGGGACCTCAAAACCGGTATAGACGCCGCAGTCGTTGCGGACGCCCGGCCCGGCCGGTTCCCGCAGAAACGCGATCCGTCCCGGGGAGGGCATGAAATTCCGCTCGGGGTCTTCGGCATAAATGCGGCATTCGATGGCATGCCCCCGGCCGCGCACCTCCTCCTGGGTCAAAGACAGCGGCCGGCCTGCGGCGATTTCGATCTGCCGGCGCACCAGGTCCAGGCCGGTGATCATCTCCGTGATGGGGTGCTCCACCTGCAGGCGCGTATTGACTTCCAGGAAGTAAAAACGGCCCTCCGGGTCCAGGATGAACTCCACCGTGCCCGCGTTCACGTAACCCGCCGTTCGGGCGGCGGCCACCGCCGCCTGCCCCATGGCGGCACGCAGCGCCGGGGTCAGGGCCGTACTGGGGGTCTCTTCGATGATCTTTTGATGCCGGCGCTGGATGGAACATTCCCGTTCCAGGAGGTGGATGATGTGGCCCCGGCTGTCAGCCACGATCTGGATCTCCACATGACGGGATTTGGGCAGGAATTTCTCCAAGTAGATGGTGCCGCGGCCGAAAGCGGCGGCGGCTTCCCGGGAGGCGGCCCGGCAGGCCGCCGTCAGGTCCGCCGGTCGCTGAACGATGCGCATGCCTTTACCGCCCCCGCCGGCCGAAGCTTTGATCAACAATGGAAAGCCGGTCTGCTCGGCACCGGCCGCCCAGGCCGCGGGGTCATCCGCCGCCTCGAGCATGCCGGGAATAATGGGCACCCCGCCCTTGTGCATGATGCGCCGGGCCGTGATTTTGTCCCCCAGCTCCCGGATCACCCGGGCCGGAGGGCCGATGAAGACGATCCCTTCCCGCTCGCAGCGTTCGGCGAAGTCGGCATTTTCGGCCAGAAAACCATAGCCCGGATGAACGGCCTCGGCGCCGGTCTGTTTCACGGCCTCGATGATGCGGTCCATATTCAGGTAGCTTTGGGACGGCTCAGCGGGTCCGATGGGCATCGCCTCGTCGGCCGAAAGGGTGTGCAGGGCATGCCGGTCGGCCTCGGAATAGACAGCGACTGTGGCGATGCCCATCTCCTGGCAGGTGCGCATGATCCGCACCGCGATCTCTCCGCGGTTGGCAATCAATATTTTTTTGAACATCAGGTTCCCCATGGGTTGTGTTACATACGGAAAATGCCGTAGCCGTGCACATCGCTTCGGATCGGCGCGTTGAGGGCCGCGCAAATGCCCAACCCCAGTACGTCGCGGGTCTTGGCCGGATCGATGATGCCGTCATCCCAAAGGTTGGCAGTGCTGTAATAGGCGTTGCCCTCCTTGAGGGCCGCCGCCATGACCGGCTCGCGGATGGCGGCGGCTTCAGCTTCGGTCATCGGCGGCTGCCCGGCCCGCGCGCGCTGGTCGTTTTGCAGGGTAACGAGCACATCGGCCGCTTGCCGGCCGCCCATCACGCCGATCTGGTGATTGGGCCAGGTCCATAAGAAGCGGGGGCCGTAGGCCCGGCCGCACATGGCGTAGTTGCCGGCGCCGAACGAGGCCCCCACCATCACGGTGAACTTGGGAACGGTGGCTGTGGCCACCGCATTGACCATTTTTTGGCCGTTTTTGGTGATGCCGCCGCGCTCGTACTCCCGGCCGATGATAAAGCCGGTGATGTTTTGCAGGAAGACCAGGGGAATCTGTCGTTTGTCGCACAATTGGATGAAATGGGTGCCTTTCAAGGCGCTTTCCGAAAATAGGATGCCGTTGTTGCCCAGGATGCCCACCGGGTAGCCGTGGATGTGGGCAAAGCCGCAAATCAAGGTCGGCCCATACATCTGCTTGAACTCGATGAACTCGCTGCCGTCGACGATCCGGGCGATGACCTCCCGGATGTCGTAAGGCTCGGAGATATCCCCCGGAACGATGCCGTAAATCTCCTTGGGGTCGTAGACCGGCGGCCGGGGCTCCAGGAGGGTCAAACGCGCCTTGGGCGTATCCGGCAGGTTGGCCACCAGTCGGCGCACGATTTCGATGGCATGGGCGTCGTCTTCGGCGAAGTAATCCGACACGCCGGATTCGGCGCAGTGCACCTCCGCGCCGCCCAACGCGTCCGCCGTGACCTCTTCGCCGGTGGCGGCCTTGACCAGCGGCGGGCCGCCAAGGAAGATCGCGCCGTGGCCCTGCACGTGAACCACCTCGTCGCTCATGGCCGGTATATAGGCGCCGCCGGCCGTGCACAAACCCATGACGGCCGTGATTTGGGCAATCCCCATCTTGCTGATGA
>JAGTVD010000291.1 GCA_018224505.1 Desulfatitalea sp.
ACAGAGGAAGGCGCAGAACAGACGATAAAGCGCAGCGGATTTTCGCAGGTTGGGCTGTCGGGATGTTATTCCGATCTGCGAGCCATCCGATTCCCATCCAAAAAGATTCATGTTTGCACTGCCGTCAACAGAGGGGAAACCGGATCGCTTCAAGCTTTCGATCGGGCGCTGGATCGCGCTGGGAGGAACGATGGCCCTAAAGTCATTGGACCGGCAAGGGAGCATTTTGGACGGCATCTCCGCCGGCACGTTTTTAATCCCGTTCAAGGCCTTGCTTTTCGAACAAGTTGCTGCTTTGTACGGCGACATGGAGACAGCGCACACCCCGCTGGAGGCGAGCCCCAACAGCACACCGAAGACCATCACTATTTGCATATATTTGCGCATTGCGCGAATGATCCCTCAAAAGTGGACATGTTATCGTTTCGAAGCCGCCTATTTATAGGAAATAACACTCCCGATTGCAAGACCTATATCGATCCTAAGCGACCTCATTTTAGAATTGAGGATGGCACTTTTCTTCGTTATCCCGATGATGGGTCGGAGGCGTTTCCCTGATGTTTTTCCAGGGGGTTTGCCAGCGGCACCATAAAAACCGGCAGCCGGCAATCGCGCATCACCTTTCGGGAAGTGCCGCCGAGCAGCGCCCCTTGAATCAGACCATGTCCGCGCGACCCCATCACCAGGACATCAAAACGGCCGGTATGCGCGTGGTGCAGGATGCGCTCGGATGCGCTGCCTGTTTCGACGATCACCTGATCGAGCATGAAACGACATGCGGGCACACGTCCGGCCGTTTCTGTGCAAAAGTGCGCAATCCGCTCCTTTGTGCGCTCCATGAGCTGAGTTTGGCTCTTGGCCTGCATTTCCCCGATGCTCCCGTAACCCAGAAAAGAAGCCAGAAGCAGATCGGCGTTGGGCGGCAGTTTGCCGAACACATGCAGCACCGTCATCTCAGCGGCGTAGGCATCCGCAAGGCTCAAGGCATAGGCAATTGCCTGTCCGGCATTATCCGAAAGATCGGTGGCAAAAAGGATCTTTGCGATGCGGGGCTTTCCGATCATTGGTGCGTCCTTCCCTCGCCTTCGGATTGAGCGGGTCGGATAAAAACACTGACCCCCAAACGGATCTCCGGGTGCAACTGGCTGTCGGTTGTTAGAAAAATCTGATCGATGTAGCGCCCGGAATCCGTTTTGGTGTTCTCGATGAGCAGCACATACTCCTGAACGCCCCCTTTTTCGACCTGATCCAGCTTGAGTTGGAGGTGTACGCCGTCCCTTGCGCGAACATTGGTGATGGTGAAGGGATGCTGTGGGGTCGGACGGATCGTCACCGTCTGGTTCAGTGTCTCGCCGACATAGCCGGCGAGCAGCAGCCGCGCGGGTGAAATTTCAACAAACCGCTCCACATGGCCACTCATGGTCAAGGTAAATTCGGCTTGCCGGGGGTCATTGGTGTATACCCGCACACCTTTTTCCACCTTGCGCCCACCGTATCCCCGGGTGGTGACTCTTACCGTAACCGTGCCCTCGCCGCCGGGAGGGATCTGTCTCGTAAACGAGACCGCAGCGCACCCTCAGCCGGCACGCACCCGTTCAATGTTCAATTCGGCCGTGCCTTGATTGCGGATGACAAAGTCATGGGTCACCGCCACCCCTTCCACCACCGATTCAAATTCGTGGCGGTTCTCCGGAACATGCAGCCGGGGCGCATCCGCCGCAACGCAAACGGTGGCCAGCACGCACACCAACACCAACGCGCCGCCGATGCGGCCCATGGTTCGGAACATGATGCAACCTCCTGACCCGGCCAGGCCGGGTTTAAATTTTTAAATGCCGTGCAATGGTATCCTGTCGATCGTCAATGCTTTATAATGATCTTCGTGCTATTTTTTCAACCATTTGATCACATCGGCTTTGGCAGGAATTTTGCCCACTGATTTAACTTCGCCGTCCACCACAACTGCCGGGGTACCAAACACGCCGTAGCCGGCGATTTTCATCACATCGGTCACCTTTTCCACCTCAGCGGTCACACCCGCCTCGGTCACAGCCTCCCTGACCACTTTTTCCGCCTGCATGCATTTCGGGCAGCCGGGCCCCAACACTTTGATATCCATTTTGTTCACTCCTTATGGTTGCTGTTGATCCGCGGCCTGTTCAATCCAGGCCTTGATTTTTGACCTTGGGGGCACCGATCCGACACACACCACCTTGCCGTTGACCACCAGGGCCGGCATTCCCAATACGCCGAAACGGCCGATTTCAACTACATCGCGCACATGCTCCAGGGTTGCTTCGACGCGGGTTTCCGCAATGGCGGCCATCACCTCCTGATCCAGGCGGTCGCACTGCGGGCACCCGCGTCCCAGCACTTTAATTTCGAGGCCCGCTGCGGTGGGTTCGGTCACCGGCAGGCCAATGGCCTTTTTAAATTCCCGCAGAAAGGCCTGGGCATACAACTCTCTGATATTATCAGGAATGTAATTGCGCTTCGCCAACCGTTCGACCAGCGCATCGGCGATCTGCGCATCCGCCGATGCCTCGGGTTTGCCGGCCATCCAGGCAAGGGCCTCCTTCAAACCGATAATCCCGATCATGTGCTTTCCCACCCGCAACTGGGTGACATCGGTGTTTTCCATCTCCACTCCCCTACCCCGCAATGGTACCGTATATCATCCCGGCAATGGTGGACATCACCACAATAATCATACAAAAGACCGCCGTCTTCTTAACTCCCAGGACACTGCCGATCACCAGCATGTTGGGCAGCGACAGTGCAGGCCCGGCCAGCAGCAGGGCCAGCGCCGGTCCCTGGCCCATGCCGGAACCAAGCAACCCTTGCAGGATGGGCACCTCGGTCAGGGTGGCAAAGTACATCAGGGCCCCGGCCACCGATGCGATCAGATTGGCCGAAAGGGAGTTGCCGCCCAGCAGTGACTGGATGAAGCGCTCGGGAATCAGGGCCGTTTCGCCGGGTCGCCCCAGCATGAAGCCGGCCACCAGCACACCGCCGGCCAGCAGCGGGAAGATCTGTTTCATAAAGCCCCAGGTGGCATCCACCCAGTTCTTGCACTCATCACGGGTGAACCAGGCCTTGAGCATGACCCCCAACACGATCAGCAAGGCGCCGGTGATGTACCATTTGGCGGCGAATATGGCCGGCCACAAACCGCTGCTGCCTTCGGCCGGACGGGCGAAAGCGGCGAACACCAGGATCAGCACCATGGTCATGATATACGCCGTATCCTGCATCAACGTGCGGCCCGTATCCTCCGCGTCCGGCACATAGATCTGCCCGGCGGTGCGCTCGGCATCGTCTTTGCGAAAAATCAGGGCCATCAGGAGGCCGGTCACCACGGCAAAAATCACCGCGCCGATGGCCCGCGCCAGACCCAGTTGCCAACCCAGGATTTTAGCCGTCAGGGTGATAGCCAACACATTGATGGCCGGCCCGGAATAGAGAAAGGCCGTGGCCGGGCCGATGCCTGCGCCGCGGGTGTATATGCCGGCGAACAGCGGGAGTACCGTGCACGAACAGACCGCCAGGATGGTGCCCGAAACCGAGGCGACGGAGTAAGCCAGAATACGGCTGGCCTGGGCGCCGAAATATTTGAGTACCGACGCCTGGGAGACGAAAACCGCAATGGCGCCGGCAATGAAAAAGGCGGGTATCAGGCAGGTGAGTACATGTTCCCGGGCGTACTCCTGGAACATCATGAACGCTTCCAACCCGGATTGGCGGATCACGGGATGGCTCCAGGGTACATAGTAGGCCGCCAGGAAAACCCCGATAATCCATAACAACTTGGTTCGTTCTTTCATCGCAACGCTCCCTCAGGCGCCACTGCATTCACCGGCGCCTGGCAGACCAATGATTAATTGCCGCAGATGTTTTCCCGACGAATCTGGGGCAATCGGTCCACCAGTGCCGACACATCGCTATCCTCGTTCAGCCAGTGCCGCAGATGGTCCAGCAGAACCGCCGCATAAAGGCACTGCCGGCCATCCGCGAGGCGGTAATTGACCCACAACCCCTCCTTGCGAAAACTGACCAGGCCCGCCTCCTCCAGAATACGCAGATGTTTGCTGACCGTGGATTGAGCCAGCCCCAGGGATTCCTGCATCTCGCAAACGCACATCTCGCGCTGCTGCAACAGCTTGACCATCTTGACCCGGTTGGGATCGGACAGGGCCTTCATGACCTTGATAAACGCCCTCATAATGTGCCCCCCAATAAATCGTTGAATCGGAATATATAGAATTAGCATCCACTATGTCAAGTTGCAAATACCCCTTTGCTTAACCGATCACAGCCAAACCCCTCTCACCCGGCAAACCAACCCACAAAACAACCAATCACCGATCAACCGATCAACCGAATAACTGAACAACCAACCCAACAAACTCGACCAACCCAACCAACCCTACCCCCCCGCAGCCGGATATTTTTCCGCAAAAAGTTTTTCCGCCTTGGCCGATCCGATGAGAACCAATTCATCGCCCTTTTCCAGGGTGATGTCGGGGTTGGGGTTGACGTTCA
>JAGTVD010000292.1 GCA_018224505.1 Desulfatitalea sp.
GGCCGAGCAGGAGGCCGCCGCGAGCCGGTCCCGAATTGTCGGCGACCGCGACACGCTGGCGCAAACCATTGCGGCCCTGAAAAAGCGCAACCAGCAGCTGACCACTGCCGTGGATGATCTGACCGAACGCTCCGGGGCCCTGGCCGAGACCGAACAGGCGCTCTCCCGCCAATTGGCGGAAACCGACAGCATGGTGCGGGAGATGGTGGGGGTGGTGCGCGTCAATGCCAAGGATCTGGAAGGGTTGATCCTCCAGAGCCCTCAAACCGCCCTGAATGACCCTGACCTTGCGTTGCTGCGGGATATTGCGGACCAGGCCCACTTTCCGGGCATGGCCGACATCCGGCGCATGGCGGACATGGTGGATGACTACATCCGCCGCTCCGGCCAGGTGCGCCGCACCCGAGGCCCCATCGTGGACCGCGGCGGTCATGAAAGCACGGCCGAGATTCTCGTGATCGGCAATTTCACCACCGCTTATCGCGCCGCTGATGAAGTGGGATTTCTCAGCTATTCCGCCGACCGCCAAAAATTGTTCGCCCTGTCGCGCCTGCCCGCCGGGCGGATGCAAAAGCAGATCGCCCACTACCTGGACGGTCGGAGCGAAGCGGTGCCCATGGACATCTCCCGGGGCGGCGCCCTGCGCCAATTGACACACCAACTGAGCCTGTGGCAGCAGATACCCAAGGGTGGCCCCATTGTGGTGCCCATCCTGCTGATTCTGGCAGCGGGTCTGTTGATCGTGGCGGAGCGCACCTTCTTTTTGTGGCGTCAACGGCTGGATGCCGAAGGGCTGATGGGGCGCTTGGACGATCTGGCCCGGGAGGGGCAATGGGAAGCGTGCCGCACCCTTTGCGCCGCGCATGCCGGTAAACCGGTGGCGCGGGTGGTGGAAGCCGGCCTGCGGTTTCGGCACATGGCGCGGGAGGAGATGGAAAACGCACTCCAGGAGGCGATTCTCAAAGAGGTGCCGCCCATGGAGCGGTTGCTCTCCACCCTCGGCATGCTGGCCGCCATTGCGCCGCTGCTGGGGCTGCTGGGCACGGTGACCGGCATGATCGGCACCTTTCATGTGATCACCCTGCACGGCACCGGCGATCCGCGGTTGATGTCCGGCGGTATTTCCGAAGCCCTGGTGACCACCATGCTCGGGCTCTCCGTGGCCATCCCGATCATGCTGGCCCACACCCTGCTGAGCCGGGGCGTGGACAACATGGTCGGCACCATGGAAGAGAAAGCGGTGGCCCTGGTCAACATCGTGCACAAGTATCGTACCGCGTAACCCCAAGGAGGTTGGGCACGGCCCATGTTCGAACCGATCCAAACCGCCTTTATCCTGCTCACCGAATACCTGCGCACCGGCGGTGTGGTCATGCTGCCGCTGGTGGCGGTCAGTGTGCTGATGTGGCTGTTGATCGCGGAACGGGTCCTTTACTTCCGGCGCCTGCACCGCCAAAATATGACCGCGCCCGCAGCCAAGGCGTGTGTGCGGGAGAATCGACTCCCTTCGCCCACGCAGGACCGGGGCATTGTGGCCCTGCTGGTCACCGAATTCATCGTCCGGCGCAGTGGGCGGCAGGCGCTGGACCGCGCGATTCTCGACGAGACCGTGCAGCGGATCAGCCGCTCCTTGAGCCATCGCCTGGCCGTCATTGGTGTGCTGGCCGCGATGGCGCCGCTACTGGGGCTCCTGGGTACGGTAACCGGGATGATCGCCACCTTCGACGTTCTGGCGGTGTTCGGCACGGGCAATGCCAAGGCCATGGCCGGCGGCATCTCCCAGGCCCTGATCACCACTCAGACCGGCCTGCTCGTGGCCATCCCCGGGCTTTACATGAAAGGGTTCCTGGAACGCAGGGCGCGCATCTTGGGACAGCGCATTGCGTCAACGGGGCTCTATTTGAAAAGACAGATATGACAATACCGATAACCGATTCAGGATTCCGCCATGCTCAACATTGCCGCCACCCGTAGAAGAACTCGGTCCAGCACGGAGCTGAATATCGCGCCGTTGATCGACATGGTGTTCATTCTGCTGATCTTTTTTCTGGTGACCACCAGTTTTGTCAAGGAGACCGGTATCGAGGTGACCCGGCCCACCGCCGCCACCGCGGTGAGCCAGCCCAAAGCGACCATCCTCATCGCCGTCGACCCGGACAACCGCGTCTTCATGGATCAACGGGAGATTGATATCCGCGCCGTACGGGCCAATGTGGAGCGTGCGCTGGCCGAAAACCCGGAGGGCGCTGTGGTGGTGGTGGCAGACCGCAACAGCCACACCGGCACTGCCATCCAGGTGATGGACGGCTGCCGCATGGCCGGCGCAACGAATGTCTCGCTGGCAGCAGGTTTGCCGGAAGAATAGCAGGATCTGTCCAGGTGTCCGGATGCCCGGTTGGCCGGTTGGTAGGTTGATCAGGGGTGCCCTGCCGGCACTGTCCACCAGACGAGAAGCGACCCCCTGAATCCCAATGAATCAATTAACCGAACAACCGAGCAACCGAGCAACCGAACAACCGAGCAACCGAACAACCGAGCAACCGAACAACCGAGCAACCGAACAACCGAACAACCGAGCAACCGAACAACCGA
>JAGTVD010000293.1 GCA_018224505.1 Desulfatitalea sp.
CGGCCCATATTGCCGCTTGGACACTGATCTCATTGAAAGGGTTGACCATACCGATATGAAGGGGTCCCAGGACAAAACGCTGAAAATCCGCATCAAACAACTGATCGTGGACAATTGTGATCTGGACATCGAGATTGTCGATATTGACGACGAGGCGCCCCTGTTCGACCGCGCCTCCAATCTGGAACTCGATTCCATCGATGCATTGCAAATCTCCATCGCCATCCAGAATACCTTCGGCATTGCCATCCGGGACAGCAAGGAGATGCGCCGGGTGATGAAGAGCATCAACAGTTTTGCCGATTACATTCAGCCGGCGTGAGGTCAATTGAATAACCGGGTCTATATCCGCGGCAAGGCCGTGCAGTGCGCCCTGGGCAGCGATCTGGACGAGATTACCACCGCCATGCACGCTGGCCGGACATCCGTTTCCGAGATCCCCCTCTCCCTGATCGGCCTGGACTATAGCCGGCCCTATTGCCGCCTGCCGGTGCAGCGGTCTGACACGGGGCAGAGCGGCGAAGCCTATTTCAATGCCATTCTGGACGCCACCATCGCCCGGGCCATTGCGGACGCGGCGCTGGACCCGGAGGAGGTGCGGCGGCTGCCGATCTTTTTCGGATCCACCTCCATCGATATCCCGATCTACGAAGACGACTATCGCACCCGGCAACACGTGTTGTCCCAAACCTCATCGGGTTATGGCAATATCGCCCATGAAATCGGGCGCCGGTTCGATATGCGGGGCCCCTGCTACACCTTCACCACCGCCTGCACCTCCAGCGCCAATGGGGTGCTTTTCGCGGCCGGCATGATTGCCCGGGGCATGCTGGAGCGGGCCCTGGTGGTGGGCTATGACCTTTACAGCAATCTCGGTTTTTACGGCTTCGAGGCCTTGAAACTGATCGCGCCGCTGCCTTACCGGCCCTTTGACCGGCGCCGGCAGGGGATCATCATGGGAGAAGGGTGCGGCGCGGTGATTCTGGACAAACACGCCCCGGCCCCGGACGCATTTGCCTGTCTTGGGGGCGCCAACGGTTGCGATACTTACAGCGTGACGACCCACGACCCGGAAGGCGGTCTCATCGCCCGCGTGATGGGCGATGCCCTGGCCCACGCCGGCGTTTCGCCCCGGCAGATCGATGCCGTCAAGGCCCACGCCACAGGCAGCTATCACAACGACTTGACCGAGTGCAACGGGTTGCGGCAGGTGTTTCAAGCGGACATGCCACCGGTAACGGGGTTGAAGCCGTTCGTCGGCCACACCGTGGGGGCCTGCGGCGTGATCGAGCTGGTGCTGCTCACCGAAGCGGTGCGCGCGGGGTTCGTGCCGCCCATGCCGGGGTTTGAAGAGTTGGACCCGGAGCTGGGCGTGGCGCCTTTGACCCAGCCGCTGGCCATCAACGCAGGCACCTTTTTGCTCAACTATTTCGGATTCGGCGGCAATTGTGTGTCCCTGGTGATCACCAACCGCCGTCAACAGGTATCCGCGCGATGATGTATGTTCATGGCCATGGCAGCTTCGTGGGGCCGCCGGTGGCGGAAATCAAGGCCATAAAGGCCGAAGTGAGCCACTACACCCAGATCCGTTTCCGGCGGGCCAACCGGTTTGTGCTCATCGCCCTGGCCGGGGCCTGCCGCTGCGTTCAGGGACACACCCTCGACCCGCGCACCGCCGTCTACCTGACCACCGAAAACGGCAACCTGGGCGACACGGAAACCGTACTCACCCAGGTTTACCACCGGCACGAATTTCCCATGCCGTACAACTTCATCAACACCATGAGCAACACCGCTTCCTTTTATGTGGCCCAAAGCCTGGCGCTGCCGGGCCGCAATGTCACTTTTTCCAGCAAGCAGCTCTCTTTTGAACGGGGCCTGGAGCTGGCCCTTTGCGATATGGATGGCGGTGCGACGGAGACAGCCCTGGTGGGCGGCGCGGACGAAGCCTGTTTTTCCAAAGCGCAGTTCGAAACCAAGTTCCAACTGCCCTACGCGCGGTACGCCATGGTCGAAGGCAGCAGTTGGCTGCTGCTGCGCAAGGAGGCTGCCGGCGCCCTGGGCGCCATCCGGCCGCCGGCGACGTTTGAAACCCCGGAGGCCGCCGCCACCTGGGTCGGGCGCCAAAGCCTCAGCGGAACAGTGCGCCTCGCCTATGGGATCCTGCCCGACGCAACGGACCGTCAAGCCATCGGCCGCGCGCTGCCCGACGCGCTGCCCCTGGACTACATCGCCGAGCGGGGCTACTTCGATTCCGCCACCGCCTGCGGCGTGACCCACTTTCTGGACCAGGCCGACCCCGGCTGCCTGGTGCACGTCAATAAGGATTTTCGTGATCAGTTGGTGGTGTTGGTAGTCGAGAAGTATGGATGTTTACCGCAGGTTTTTGAGTAATTTAAAAATACCCCGTTCCTTCTCCCCGCACTGCCTGAGCAACTCTCCTAAACAGCCCGGATCGCCCTTGGCGCCCTTGTTCTTGATGATGCGCGCGCCTTCCAGGGCGAAAAGACGCCACTGGTCCCCGGCATCGGTCATCTGCTCCGAAGCCTCCTTTAATACCCGCCACCCGGTGATGTCATGGGCCTCCTGAAGGAAGGAGGCGTACATGAAGCGGAAACCGCCGCCGCCGGTGCCGATCTCCTCCTGCATGCGCACGACGTTGCCCACGAAGAGACGGAAATAGCGCGCATCGGCCTGGCCCGCCAACTGGTCCACCCGCCGGGCCAGGTAGCGGATCCCCTTGATACCGATCCAGGGCACCGGCGCGTAGAGCATCATGCGGACCATTTTTTTGACCGCCTTTTTGATCTGCCGTTCCATGTCGATCCGGTCCGGGACGGACAGGGGAAAGTGGGCCAGCCCCTTGGGGGCGCTGAGTCCTTTGGCGAAGCGGGCCCTTTGCAGATCCGGCCCCGCGATGCGTTGAATCTGGTCGAAGACCGGATCGCTGACCAGGTATTCCTCGTCCTGCTTGCCGACGATGATAATGTTGTGGGCGTTGAAATGAAACCGCATCTCCGGCGGAAAATAGGTCGTGTGGTAAGCGGAGGTTTGCAATCCCACCATTTGCCCCGCCGCCAGGAAGCCGTCCAGCGCCGCCATGGCGTTGTCGGGATTGCGGTAGGTTTTGCGAAAGTAGCCCACCCGCAACTGCTTGGGGAACTTTTTGACGATATGCCCGGGGAACATGCGGTAGGAGACCAGGGGCATGTTGCCGAATTTCAGAAAGGGCAGGAAAGCGAAGCTCAGGGCGCCGGCCAGGCCGAACACCATGGGCTCGGAAAGCGCAAGGCCTTTGTGTTTCAACAGGGAGGACATGACGCCACTTTCACAATGGGCGAAGTGCTGGTGCTTAAATTCGGGAATCAGGGTCACGTGCGAGGATCTCCTTGAACTGTTTCAGCGTGGCGATATCGATACGGAACAGGTCGGCGTAGCGTTGCAGCAGGGCGTCGTTCAATTTATCGAAAACTCCGGGCTTGAGGTGGCGTTTGACGCGCCACTTGGCGATGCCCATGGCCTGGGCCAGAGCCGACAGGTCCATCAGGCGCCGGTTGACAAAATATTCGATGGGCGAGGCAACCCCTTGCAGGATGCGTGTCTTGGCCGCCGCCGCCTTGAGTTCGAAATCCTCGAGCACATCGCGCAGCACCAGCTCCTCCACCGCCCAACCGCTGGTGGTGGTTTTGGTGTAGCGTCCGTGCTTGTCCAGGGCATATATGGCCTTGGTCCCATGCCCCCGGAAGATCGGGATGTCGTCCTGGGGGACCTCGTCGATTTTCATTGCATTACCTCGAAATGGATGGTTTTTCAGAAACAGCCCAATCTAATACCTTGATGGGGCATGGGTTTCAATGGGCAAATTTGCATCGCCACGACCATTCCATCGGCCCACATGTGATTGCCCTGTAGCCCGGGTCGGCTCAGCTTTCATGGTCCCACATTTTCTGTTATATAACGGATCGGATTCGCTGGATCGCTCCACGAGTGGGTGGGCCGCCCCATTGCGTTCCGACAACCTGAAGCATGTCCAACAGGCAGGTCGTGTCATGGATACAAACCAAACAGCGAGTACCCCCTTGATCCCCATCGAAGCATTGCTTCCCCATGGGGAGGGCATGCGGCTGATCGATCAAGTGGTGGCGGTGGATGCGCGTCACGCCGTGACCCGGGCCACGGTCCGGCGCCAGTGGCCGATGGTGACGGGTGTGTCCGTATCCGCGTTGTTACTCATCGAGGTGGCGGCCCAGGCGGCCGGGGTGTACATCGGATGGAATGAACAAGCCATACCCGGCGCCG
>JAGTVD010000294.1 GCA_018224505.1 Desulfatitalea sp.
ACCGACACCCTCAATTTGATGGGGTTCTGCCACTTCAAACAAGGGGCCTACGAGGCGGCCGTCGCCGATTTCGAACGGGTCATCGCCCTCAACCCAAGCTCGGCCATCGATTACGCCAATCTGGCGGTCAATCACCGCGCCCTGGGCAACACGGACAAAGCGGTAGAATATTACCGCACAGCGCTCTCATTGGACCCTTGCATCGAATTTGCCCGTGAGCACCTGAAACAACTGGGAGGATGACCGGTCAATCGGCCAAACGCGCCAGCAACTCCCCGGCCGCGTCGTTGTAGTCCATGGCCCCGAAGCTGCCCTTGCGGAAAAAGACCACCGGTCGACCCACATCGGCACTCTCGGCAATGGTGGTGTTGGCGCGTACGGCGGTTTTGAACAACAAGGGCCGATAACGCGGCTCGTCCTGCAGTGCCTGTAATATGCGCTGGCTGACGCGGGTACGGGCATCGAAGAAGGTGGGCAGGATGCCCAGCACCTCGATGTCCGGATTGATCTCGGCCTTGACGGCGGCAATGGTATCGAACAACTCCCCCAGCGCGCCGTAAGCGTATGGATGGGTTTGGCACGGCACCAGCACGTAGCGCGCGTAGGCGAACACATTGACCGTCAGCAGGGAAAGGCTCGGCGGTGTGTCCAGCAAGATGAAATCGTATTGCCCGTCGAGTGTCGCCAACGCGTCCCGGAGCCGGTTCTCCCGCCCGGCGACATCCGCCAGCTCCACTTCGGCCCCCGACAGATCCACGTGGGAAGGGATCGCATCCAGGCCCGCCCATTTGGTTGCCACGATGGTCTCTGCGGTCGACGCCTCACCGTCCGGACCCACCAGATCATAAATGGTGGGCGCCTCGGGGGCCAGTTCAACCCCCAGGCCCTTGGTGGCATTGGCCTGGGGGTCCATGTCGACAATCAGCACCTTCTTTCCCAAGCGGCTCAGGGCGGCGCCCAGATTGATGACGGTGACGGTTTTACCGACGCCGCCTTTTTCGTTGGCAACGGCAACAGAGCGGGTTTGCATCCTCGTGGCCTCCTTCGTGCTAAGAGATGGATTCCATGGTCGAACCAGTGTCGTTCATCAACAGCCGTATCGTGTCGCGCAGGGTTTCAAGTCGCGCGTGCAAATCGGACAGGGTCTGTTCAAAGGCTTTCAACTCACCGTCCACGCGCGTCTTGTCATCACGGCTGGCATCGACGGCGGCGGCCAGTTGGCGCACATCCCCCACGTAGGTTGTGAACTGTTCGGTGAGAATATCATACAGCCGGTTGCCGACCACCCGGGTCAAAGGCTGTATGTACTGAAATTTTAGGTTCTCCTTGTAATCCCTGAAATGCGCGATGATGGCCCGTTCGGTTTCCCGTTTCATGCTACGGACGCCATCCTTCAATGCCTGCACCCCTTCGGCCTGTTCGCCGGCAGCCGTTTTTTTGAGGACTTTGCGCAGCAGGCGCGCCAGGGTGTATAAACCGAGCCGCATCACCGCTTCGGTCTTGATGGTGGCTGAGTAGTGCATGGTAGCGGCGGCCGGCGGCAATGCCAGTCCCATGGTGGTTTTGACCGAATCCAGGTCCAGGGCGCCGTCGAACTGCCATTGCGTTGCCGCGGGCTTCAATCCGAACTGATCCAGGGCCGCTTCATAGCGCGCCAGGGCGTCCCGTACCATCGCCTCGTAAGGTTCGGCCACCAGGCGCAATTGTTCCTGCAGCGCCCCTTCGCGCTGTTGCACAAATCCGACAATCTCCGGATTGATCTTTTCGGCCATCAGACCGTCGAGCGCCTGTTTCAAATCCTGGAACACGAAATAGAGGGTATGGGTGAACCCGGAAGCGGCCAGCTGCTCCCGGCTGCGCTCCAAGTCGGGTTTGTAATCACGCACGAAAGTCAACGCCTGCTGCAGCACCGGCCCCCCGCGCAGGTCGAAAAAGCGGTCCACATCCACCTTCATCTCCCGCGCGATCTTGGCCACGGCGCCATCCAGGGTGCTTTGAATCATGGCCTGTACCTGGGACATGCGATCCTGGTGGGTTTGCAGCTGATCGGTCATGGACCGCGCATCGCCCGTATCGCGCCGCAGCAGGTCGCGATTGAGCCGCAGCCACTGTTGCAGGCCATTGAGGATCACGGCGATTCGCTCCAACTGATTCTGAAGCAGGAGCCCCGAGCGCTCGCGGGTCAATTTACGCACGAGCACCGATTGCAACCGCCGAAGCTCCTGCTCGGAAAAAGAGACCAGCGCTTCGGCTTTGCGCCATTGGGCCAGCCGCTCGTTGTCCTTGTCCGACAAGTCGGCTGGGGTCGCATCGAAGAGGGTGTAAAGCGCCGAGAGTACGAACAGCTCCGGGTCTGGCACGATCATGGCCAACTCCTCCCGGACACGCTGCACCAATGCCGCCAGATCGTCCATCCCGTCATGTTCGTTCAGGTCGCAATTGACCACGAAAAGCATGTTGCCGGCGATCCCCATCCGCTTGATAATGGACAGAAAACGGATGTCGGCCTGGCGCAAACCAGTGCGGCTGCTGACCACATAGACCACCAGGTGCGCCTTGAGCAGGTAGTCCTGGATCATGGCCAGGTGAAGCGGGTTGGGCGAGTCGCTGCCCTGGCAGTCGGCCAACTCCATATTGCGCGTGAGCACATCGCCCGGTACCGCCAGCTCGATATCCTTCAAATAGACCGCCAGAGCGTCGTTGCCAACAAAATCGCGATGCTCGGAGAAGCGCTCGCCCGCGAATTCACGGGTGGCGCCTTCGTCCGCGATAAAGGACTGCACCTGATCGTACCCCTTCAGATAGGAGGCCAGCAGGACGCCATTGGCGTTAAGACTGTCCTGGACGATGCGCAACTCACTGTCCAATGCGTCCAGCGCGGCTTGCAGGTCGCGACGATCTTGCCCGCGCCGGATGTCGAACGCGTGCTGCTCTGCGCGCCAGGCATCGGAAGGAAATAGCACCAATGCCTGACGGATCTCGGCATTGACTTCGTCCCATGACTTGAAAAAGAGGCGCGCCATTAACGCATCCCCCTTGCGCAAGCGGGTGACGATGGAGGTCACCACCCCCGCCCCGCGCTTCAGATAGTCGTCCCGCAGCAGGGCATTGACCAGTGTGCTCTTTCCGGATTTGATGGCCCCCACCACGGCGATGCGGACCACATGGTCCATCAGTTGGCGGGCGATGGTATCACAGGACTGGTCCCACTGTTTGAAGGCCTCCGCACCGCCATTGAGCACTCCGGAGGAGTGCTGCAGCAACGCTTTAACGGCTTCATTGATCTTAAGAACCGCTTCTCTGTTGTGTTGGTATGTATCCATGCTTGCGATCCGTCGTAGGCGAGGTTGTCGTCTTAGTATCCCGCTGCGGGCCAGGACATGGATATACCCACGGATGACCCGGATTGTCAAAACCTAAGGGCTCAACACAGCCGTTATCGATGAACTATTTCGCTGTTGATAGGGTGCGTGGTGGCAGGATGTGATGGTGTTTAGTGCTAAGGGTTCGCGCAAAAGTTCAAGTGGCGGTGTGCTGTCGATTGGATGGTATGTGCGGTGCATTATTGTTCACACACTGCGAATCATTTTCAAAAAGATGCCCACCGTCGCCACTGGATTGTAAATCTTATGATTTTATGGTAATAGGGAGCACAGTCGGTGTCGTGTGGCGGTGCCACGCGATCCAAAATCAAAGGGGAACCGCGATCCATGTCTGAAAAACATCCTGAGTGCCCACTCTACAATCCCTTAAACTGCAAGGAGTACTACAATCCCAAATTGTGTGCCTTTGTGCGCAAGGACAGGGCTTGCTTGAAAAAAAAAAAGCCGACACAGAAACGGCAGGAAAGTGAGTCTGACGCTATAGAGTGACCGGATATCAACGGTTTGAAATCAAAAATTAAGGGGGCGCTGCCGGCGCCCCCTTTTTTGTTACAGGCATCAGGCATGACCGGCGGCACCCGACAACGACTGGGGATCGATCCCCAGTCGTTTGATGGCGCCTTCCCAGCGCTCCGGGGGCGGTATGGCAAACAGGATATCATGGCTGCAAGGGGTCACCAACCAGGCGTTCTGGCTCATTTCCCACTCCAGTTGCCCGGGCCCCCAACCGGCGCATCCCAGGGTGATGATGAAATCCCGCGGGCCTTCGCCCCGTGCAATGGCCTCAAGTATGGCCCGCGAATTGCTCAGCGCCAATGCGTCGTTGATCTTCAAGCTGTCGGTCCAGTCCAGCGGTGGTCCATGCAGCACAAACAGCTCGTGCGTGTGCACCGGCCCCCCGATGTGGATGGGCAGCGCCGCTGCCGCCGCATTGCATTCGATCTCCAACTCCTCGAAGATCATCCGCCCCTCGATCCCCTCGTACACCCGGTTGACCACCACCCCCACGGCGCCTTCGTCGGTGTGCTCCGAAATACAGGTCACCGACTGCCGGAAATTGGGATCCATCAGCATCGGCATGGCCATGAGCAGATATCCCTTCAACGAAGTGGATTGAAACAGATGATCCATGGATGTAATCGCCTTCTCAATAGATATAAAGAAAAACGCTCAAACCGGTCCCTTCATCCATCCCCGGACCGGGACCCGGTTGTGGCGCGGGGTGCAATGACGGCCGCATCCCCTTCACGCACCACATCCCTTAAATCATAAAGCCCACCGGCAACCAACTGCCCGCCCGCATCCAGATCCAGTAATGTTGCGGCCACGCTCTCCGGCGACGACAGTTGGCCGCTTGCCTGAAATTGCACAAACCGGTCCCGGTTGGGGAAGTCAGCATTATCCGCCCCGCGGATCTCCGCTTGCATATCGGTGGCCACCACGCCCGGCGCCACCGCGCAAACGCTCACCCCATCAGGGCGCGTCTGCTGCTCCAGCGCCACGCAGCGCATGACCATATCCATACCGGCCTTGGCGGCGCAGTAGAGGGACCACCCGGCATAGGGATGCCGTCCGGCCCCCGATGTGATCAGTATGATACGCCGCGCACCTTGCCACGAACGGCTGCCATCGATAAAGCACCCCATGAGCTGCATGGGCGCCAGCAAATTGACCTGCATGTGATCGGCCATCCGATCGGCGGGCAACGTGTCGATAAAACCAATGGGCCCCAGCACCCCCGCATTGCAGATCAGCACCACCTCGCGGCACCCCACCCGCCCCAATGCGTCCAACACCCGCGCCATGGCTTGGTCGATCTGGTCGGAATACCGCAGATCACAAGTGTAATTATACCCCCCTGCCACCGGACCTTCCGGCGCCCTTGACAGCGTAAAAAGCCGCTGTCCCCGCGCCGCTACCTCGGCGGCCAAAGCTTTGCCGATGCCCCGAGTGGTACCGGTTACAAGGTAGGCCGTTTGTATACGATCACCCGTCATAACGCCCCCAGCCCCAAGCGGCACTTGATTGCGCCAGCAACTGTAATGCACATGCCCCTATGGATGAACCCGTATCATAAAAAGT
>JAGTVD010000295.1 GCA_018224505.1 Desulfatitalea sp.
CCACTTTGCCGCCCTTGGCAACCCACTCTTTTGCCAGTGCTTTGCCGATACCGCCGGCTCCGCCGGTGATGACGGCGACCGCGTTGTGAATGTCCAGCATGTTACCTCCTTTGGGGATAGCGGATCCTTACCGCTGCCCGGTGATGGTGTGGTTGAGCTGCGCACAATTAATGCAAAGGTGGTGCCGCCTGGAGAGCACTTTGGGCACCATTCTTGCTGTTCATTTTGATCTGGCCGGCGAATGCGCTCTCGGAGTCCATTTTCACCTTCCTTTTCCGGGACCGTAAGGCTGTGTGCAATCAATCCGTATTGGCAGACAAGGAGGCCTTGGCATGGACAAGGAAAAACAGCAGGCGCAACCGGAACCCACCCATCCGGTGGTAAAGGATATGGCACCCCAGAAATCGAGCAAACGCAAGGTGGTTTCCGGCGAGGACGCCGTGGGACTGATTAGCAACGGGGATACCATTGCCACCAGTGGATTTGTGGGTACCGGTTTTCCCGAACACATTGCCATCTGCCTGGAAGAACGTTTCCTTAAAACCGGCGCGCCGTGCGATCTTACACTGGTGTATGCCGCCGGCCAGGGGGACGGCAAGGAGCGCGGTCTAAATCACTGGGGCCATGACGGCATGGTCAAACGAGTGGTGGGCGGGCATTGGGGGCTGGTTCCCAAACTGCAAAAGCTGGCGGTGGAAGGCACCATCGAGGCCTACAACTTTCCCCAGGGCGTCATCTCCCATCTCTATCGCGATATCGCTGCCGGCAAGCCCGGCACCATCACCCATGTGGGACTCGACACCTTCGTGGATCCGCTTTTTGGGGGCGGCAAGCTCAACCCCATGACCACAGAGGATCTGGTGGAACGCGTTTCCCTGGGCGGCCGTGAATGGTTGTTTTATAAGTCGTTTCCCATCCATGTGGCCATCTTGCGCGGGACGACGGCGGACCTGGAAGGCAATGTCACCATGGAAAAAGAGGCCCTGACCCTGGATGGGCTGGCCATGGCCCAGGCCGCCAAAAATTCGGGCGGTTTTGTAATCGTCCAAGTGGAGCGAGTGGCCGACCACGGCGCGTTGCGCGCCAGGGATGTGATCCTCCCCGGCATCCTGGTGGATTGTGTGGTGATGGCCGAACCCGAGCGGCATTGGCAGACCTTCGGCACGCGCTACAACCCGGCCTTCAGCGGGGAGATCCGGGTGCCGCTCCAATCGCTGCCGCCCATGAAAATGGGCGAACGCAAGATCATCGCCCGGCGGGCGGCATTTGAACTGCAGCCCAACGACATCGTCAACCTCGGCATCGGCATGCCCGAAGGGGTGGCCGAGGTGGGCAACGAGGAGCGGATCATGGACCTGCTGACCATGACCGCCGAGCCGGGCATCATCGGCGGCGTGCCGGCCGGTGGGCTCGATTTCGGGTCCGGTACCAATATCACCAGTCTGGTTTCCCAGAACAGCCAGTTCGACTACTACGACGGCGGAGGGCTGGATGTGGCTTTTCTGGGCCTGGCCCAGGCCGATCAAGAGGGCAACCTGAACGTCAGCAAATTCGGTCCCCGGCTCGCCGGCGCGGGCGGTTTTATCAACATCAGCCAGAATGCAAAGAAGGTGGTATTCGTGGGCACCTTCACCGCCGGCGGACTGCGCGTGGCGGTGGGCGACGGGCAATTGAAAATCGATCAGGAGGGCACGGCCCAGAAGTTTGTCGACCAGGTGGAGCACCGCACCTACAGTGGCCCTTATGCATTGCACAAAGGCCAATCGGCCCTCTACATCACCGAGCGATGTGTGTTCCGGCTCACGGAAAAGGGTATGGAACTGATCGAGATCGCTCCGGGTGTGGACCTGGAGCGCGACATCCTGTCCCGGATGGGGTTCGCGCCCGTGGTGGCCAACCCGCTGCGGACCATGGATGCCCGAATTTTCAGGCCCGAACCCATGGGCCTGCGCGAGCAGATGGTGGTCGTGCCGCTATCCAGCCGTTTGAGTTATGATCGCGCCGCCAATCAATTTTTCGTCAACTTCGAGGCCTTGTCCATCAAGCAGCGGCATGAAATCCAGGAAATTCGCAACTTGGTGGAAACAATGCTCAAACCCCTCGACAAAAAGGTGTTTACCATCGTAAACTACGATAACTTTCATATCCGCGAAGACTTGGTGGAAGAGTACACCGCCATGGTGAAATATCTGATGGACCACTATTACGCGAAAACCACCCGCTTCACCACCAGTGCCTTTTTACGGAAAAAACTGGGGGATGCGCTGCAAAAACGGCAGGTGTCCCCTCATATCTACGAAACCCATATGGATGCCCAGAAAGCGCTCAAGGAATAGGGCGCTGTTTGGTGCTACGTCGGGTGATCCACCCGGTTCTTGAGTGTAGACGATCGGGAACATGTCTTAATAATAGAACAGATCTATCGATATCCAGTATGTGCAGTCGCTTACATTAAATGAGGGGCATTCAAAATCGGAACATCCGTAGTTCTGGTGTTTGGTTCGGGGAGTCCTATCCATTGGGTTGTTTTTTTTATTAAATATATACAAACGGTTATGTGTGGTGTGCCGACGATTCCGAGCGTATCGCATCAATTGTGTCGACAATTTAGAACACTTGCGTGCCAACCAGGCCCCCCACAGCCGCCAGTGTGCTTGAAATCCGTCTAATAAAGGTGGGTGTCGCATTAAAATGCATCTCAGTCGCACGCTGCTTCAGGGAAGGAGGGGGTATATCAGCGGGACAGCGCACGGGGCGATTACAAGCGTCGCGTCAGACACCTGCCGTCGACCTGCCGTGATTTCTGGTCTGCATGTTGCATTGTATATGATCGAGCCCTTCGGGCTGACCATGCATTTCCACCGGGTGCCACCCGGCTGCGTCGCGAACGGATCACACCTCATTTGGAAACGAGGTTTTCGTGGAACCAACAAACCTAAACAAAGGGGAGGCAAAACAATTGAAAACGAAAAAATTGATCAAAGGCCTGATTGTAGCGTTTTTGGTATTCCCGTTTTTGCTGGTGGGCTGCGGTGAGCAAGCGCCGCAGCAGACCGGTGCCGTTGTGGATCCGATGCCCAAGGTGAACTGGACATTGCAGACCACGTGGGCCCAGGGGTGGTTGCTGCACCAGATGGCCGAGGATATGGCCAAGCGGGTGTCTCAAATGAGCGGTGGCAATTTCAAAATCGACGTGCTGCCGGCGGGCGCCGTGGTGGGCGGACTGGAAGTGTTGGACGCCACCAACACCGGCACCATCGACGCTTATCACAGCTGGCCCGGCTACTGGATGAGCAAACATCCTTCGGCCCCTTTCTTCGCCTCCATTCCCATGTCCCTGGAGCCGTTGATGCACACTACCTGGCTTTATGCCTATGGCGGCAAGGAGCTGATGCAGGAGATGTATGACGAGATCGGGATGAATATCTATTCCATTCCCGGCGGGGTCACCCATCCCGAAGTTTTGGCCCATTCCAACAAACCGCTGAGGACCTTGGATGATTTTGTCGGGCTCAAATACCGTTCCCCGGGTTGGTGGGGAGAAATTCTCAAAGGCATGGGGGTCGCGGTCACCATGTTGCCGGGAACCGAGCTTTATCCCTCCCTGGAAAGAGGCATCCTGGACGCCACCGAATTCAGCAGCCCCATCGTCAACCGGCAGCAGGGCTTCCATGAAGTGACCAAATATGTGGCCGGTCCCGGCATGCATCAGCCCACCTGCTATTTCGAGTTTGGTTTCAACAAGCAGAAGTACGATGCCTTGCCCAAGATCTACCAGGAGATGCTGCAATCGGCGGCCATGGCCACCACTTTGTGGAGCTGGACCCAGGATATCGTGTTGGGTTTCGAGACCTTCGAATACTGGAAATCCCTCGGCAAGGAGTTCACCCGGGTGTCCGATGACGCCCAGCGCGAATTCCGCAAACAAGCCTGGGCGTATATCGACAAAGACGTCAAGGCCAAAAACAATGCCCATTACACCAAGACCTGGAATTCGGTCCAGGAGTTCTGGGGTAAGTTCATCGAGTACGAGTATATGATGGTGCCCGTGCGTGAGTCCGTGCAGAATTAACCGGCCTTGGGCTGCATCCCGCATGCGGATGCAGCCCAATATGCAGAAGGCCGACAACCTTATTGAAGTGATGGGTTTTTTTTGAATAACGACCGGAAAGGGGTGCGCCCATGGTGCTACTGAAATGGTTGATAAAGGGAATCAACAAATTTAACGAGATCATTGCCAAGGCATTCTCTTTCCTGATTTTTTTACTTGTCCTCACGTTGACCTATGAGGTTGTCGCCCGGTATGCCTTCAACCAGCCCACCCAGTGGAGTTTTGACGCCACCTATTTCCTCTGCAGTCTTGTCCTGGTAATGGGGCTGGCCTACACATGGCAGATCGGCGGCCATGTGAGCGTCGATCTGATCACGATCAAATTGCCGCGGCGGGTCAATGCGGCGTTGAAGGTGTTCTTCATCCTCACCATTTTCTATCTTTGCTGGTTCAATATTTTCCGGGTCATGCTGCCCCACCTGCAAGCCTCCTGGGCCTTGAAGGAGCGCTCCATGACCGGTTTCATGCCGCCGATTTACCCCTATAAAACATGGATTTTCGCAGGTGTGACGCTTTTGCTGCTGCAAGGCGTGGTGGAGTTCATCAAGGAGTTGCACGTGCTGATTACAGGAGACGAGCCCCGATGAGCGTAGAACTGATTACCTTGTTAATGCTGGCGTCGTTGATTGGGGTGGTGCTGCTGGGCTTTCCCATTGGTTTTTCCCTGGCGGGCATCGCCACGATCTTCGGCATCCTCTTTATCGGCCCCCAGGTGGCCAATGTCTTCATGCTGCGGCTGTTTGTCGTGTTTGCGGACTACATTCTCATCGCCATTCCTCTGTTTGTTTTCATGGGTATCGTCATCGAAAGGTCGGGCATCGCCACGCGCCTTTACGACACCATGTATGTGCTGCTCGGCAAACTGCGTGGCGGCCTGGCCATCGCCACCGTACTCACCTGCACCATCTTCGCGGCCGCCACCGGTGTGGTCGGCGCCACGGTGGTCACCATGGGCATCATGTCCCTGCCGGCCATGATGAAATACAACTACAGCAAACCCCTGGCGTGCGGTTCCATCTGCGCCGGCGGCGCCCTGGGCATCCTGATCCCGCCCAGCATCCTGATCCTGGTTTACGCGCCGGTGGCCAATGTGTCGGTGGGCGCCCTGCTCATCGGGGCCTTTGTGCCCGGCCTGGTGCTGGCCACCTTGTACGTGCTCTACATCGCCATTGTGTGTTTCATTAAACCGGAGATGGGACCCGCCATCGCACCCAGCGAAATCAAGGTCACCCTGTTGCAAAAGATGGGCATGTTCCTGACATCGGTTTTCCCCGTATGCCTACTCATACTGTCGATTCTGGGGTCCATTTTTTTCGGTCTGGCGGCGCCCACCGAAGCGGCTGCCATCGGGGCTTTCGCCGCGGTTATCATGGCCGCGTTCTACAAGGCCGTCAGCCTCGGGGTCCTGAAAGAGGCCGCCATCCGCACCATGACCACTTCAGCCATGGTTTACCTGGTGGTCATCGGGGCATCCTTTTTTACCAGCGTCTTCATGCGCCTGGGCTGCGGTCAGGTGGTGGAGAGTCTGGTGTTGGGGTTGCCCTTCGGCCGCTGGGGCATTTTAATCTGTATGTGGGCGATCATCATCGTCATGGGCTGCTTTTTGGACTGGATCGGCATTGTGATGATCGTGGTGCCCTTGTTCACGCCCATCGCCAACACTTTGGGTTTCGATCCCATCTGGTTCGCCATCATGAACATCGTGGTGCTGCAAACCTCTTTTCTGACGCCGCCGTTTGCCTACACCATCTTTTATCTCAAAGGGATCGCGCCCGAGGAGGTGACGCTCAGTCATATCTATCAGGGCGTCATTCCCTTTCTGCTGCTCATGCTGGTGGCCGTACTGCTTTTTTCGCTGTTTCCGTCCATCATCATGTTTGCACCCAAGGCGGCGGGATTGGCATGAAGACACACCTGTCTTACTCTTAATACGACACGAGGGGCGTTCCTGCAGGAACGCCCCTCTTTTTTCAGCTTTTTAATCCGCGTTCTCACACCTGGAATGGAACAATCGTGTGGCAGCAGGCGTCGCAACATCGGGGTTGGTTGTCCGGATACTGCAAGGCCCATCCAGACAGGGCGGTGTTACCAGAACTTCCAGTCCGTTCGCACATCCACCGTGGTGAAAAACTGGGAGCTGCGGTATTCCCTGTCCAACTCATCCTCATGAAGATAGAAGTACTTGTGTTTGAGTGAGATGCTCAGGTAGTCATTGATGCGGATGCTCAGTGCGTTGTCTATCGAGCTGCGCAGACCCCAGTGAGCGCCGTCTCCGTTCTTGATCGAGACGAAGTTGTCGATGCCGAATATATAAGTGTAGTTGGTCAAAAACGGGTATTTCAAACCTACAATGAGTTCAAGACCGAAAAGCGCATCTTCCGAGGGATCCTGGACTCTTTTTTCAAAGCCGAAGCCCAGTCGACCGCTCCAATGGGTGAAGTAGGCCGATACACCAAGGGTTTCGCGGATGAGCATGGGACGCAGGCCTTCGATGCTTTCGACCACGGTATCCACCTGGAACTTGTTGTAAGGCCGCAAGGACTCGCTGAGATTGTATTCGTAAAGGATGGTGCCTCTCAGAAGATTCTGAATGTAATCATCGTCCTGGCGCACATAAAACAAGTAGGGCGTTAATACGAAGCGGTGGCTTTGATTGTAGATTGTCCAATCGATTTTATCTTCAAGGCCCCATTTTCGATAGCTCTTGGCCGGTTGAGAAACGGGCGTGGAGATCCCCTCACTTCGACTGACGGAACCCGATGCCATAAAGTTGGACAGGTAGACATCGAACATGGTGCGGAAGCGGTTGTCCAGGTAAGTGTAATCTTGGCGCAGTGTTATACGGTCAATGCCCAGGTCTTCAGACAACAGGCTGCTTACAGTGGTCCAACTGTTTTTAAACGGGATCTCTTTGCCGAGTAATCTCGCCACTTTTTCGAATGCCGGCTGCGTTGCCGCGACCTTGTATTTGCGATGATCTTCCACCGGGTAACTTTGCACCGTGATCGTTTTACCCTCTGACACCCCCACTATTGTCATCAGGGAGACATTGCGCATCAGGGTCTTCAACTCCCGGCCGCTGATCGAAAAAGTGAAGATATTATAATCCAGATTGACCAACCCCAGCAGGTCGGCTTTGCGGACATCGCGCGTGATCGTATGGGGGTTGAGCGTATTGTCGCCCACGATGGCGATTTCGGTGTTGAAACGGTCCCTGAGAAGCTGCGCCAGACGATAATCATCGACGGTGTATTCCGCCTCTCCGATCTCGGCGATCTGTCGCTCTTGTGCGGCCAGGTATGTTGTTTTCCACAGCGCCAGGCGTTCGGCGAACCTGGCGTAAGCAGCGTCATCGGTTTTCTGCGGCAACGCTTTGCGGGGGTGCAAGGCCAGGGGGTGCAGACCTTCTCCCACCATTACATCGAGCGTAAAATAATCGTCGTTTTCATTCAACATCAGGATCGATCGCCCATCCACCAGGTCGATCCGCGAGGCCTTGCCATCGTACAAGATGCCGGTGGCATCGCCACCGCAAAGTGCCAGGTCGATCTGGGGAAATGCATCCAGAAGCTGGATTGTGGCTTCTGTATCCAATCCGGTCAAAAGAACGATATGGGTGACGCCGGCCTTGTCAATTTCCTCGACCACCGGGCGTAAAGCTTCGGTTGCGTGCATTCGGCCGATATCATAAAGATCCTTCTCCGCGATATCGAAATCCAGGCGGTCAGATGAGATGGCGACAAAAGCAATCGGGGTGCCGCGGACCGTGGTAATGAAATAGGGGGCGAACACCGTCCCCTCCGCATGGGTAATGTTGGCTGAAAGCAGGCGGACGCTTTTGTCTTTTTGTAAAAATTCCAGATTCTTGACGCCTACTTGAAGGTCCATGGAGGAAACCAGGGTCGCTTCGCAACCCAATTCTTCCAGAAAATCCATCATGATCGAGCCGGAGCTGAATTTTGAAATCACACCCGGATAAAAGGCATTGCCCAGATCCATATAAAGGTCCACTCCTTTCTGGCGCTCTGACACAATATTTTGCGCCAGCACGAGCAGGGGATCCAGGTGGGGCGTTTCCATGGAAGCGTTGGATCGGCCTTGGATATTGGAGGTGAGCAGCAATCTGAGGCGTGTCTGCGAGTGTTCCCCTTGCGCCATTGAAGCGCCGGGCCGGCAAAGACAGAGGGCGCACAGCATCAGCATCAAAACGGTACGGATCAAGTCATGTCTCAGCATAAGTGTCCTATCGGTCTCCGGAATCATCACCCATGCTGGATTGCAGCTCGGAAGTTATATCGTTCAGGCGTTGCACCAGCTCGGCATTGGTCTCCTGAGCCGATTGCAGATCCTTTTCGATTTGGGTGCGCTGCGCCTGCGATTCGGCCAGTTGACGGGAAACATCATCGAGCTGTTTAGATAGTTCGCTGTTGGCTGTGCTCAGGGACCTCGTTTGCGCCTCCTGCAAAGCCAGGGTGTGCTCCAACTCCACGATCCGGCTGGTGAGCAAAGCCTCGGTTTCAGCGGCTTGACGTTTCAGCACGTCCTTTTCTTCGTTGAAGGCGTTGTTCTGATCGGTCATTTGGGTCGTCAGTGCCGCAACTTGCTGCTGTCTTATGGATTCCAGCGCCTCATAACGCCATTGCAGTTCCATCAACTGCTCCGCACTGGTACTTTCGAGCAAGCGGTAATTTTCCTCCAAGAATTGAATCTGCGTTTGACTCGATATGGTATACGCATCGAATTTTGCTTGCAGATGGTCCAGATCGGTGCGCAAATGGTCGATCTTTTGTCTTGCCGCCTGCAGTTTGGCTTTGTAACGCAGGTTTTCCCGATTGAGTACATCGTTTTCCCGCTCGATCAGGGGAATTCGCTTCCTCATCTGGCTGTTCTCAGCCATGATGCGGTCCGGGACCTGCGATTGAGCGGTGCGATCCAACGTGGCGCACGCATTGAGAAATATTGCTGCGGCAATGGCCGCAACGAGCAGGATCCGGACCGTTAATCGGTAAGGGTCAGTTCTCTTTTGCATTGGATTCATTCAGTTCGTTTTCCCAATTAATCCATTGACCTTGTGCTGCGCCTAACTTCAAAGGGCAAGACTATATCAATAATTCGGATTTAAGAACACCCCTGATTTTTTGGTTAGATGGCCTCGGGAAAACCCCTCTAAAAGTGTGTCAAGCGATTATGGCGTGGTTTCCATTATGAACTTACATGCGATCGTCCCTGAGTCGACCCGCCGGTAGTGTTGACATCCCCCTGCAAAATGGCTTAAAACGCCGCCATGCAATCGTTTGTGAGAACATCGACGTTCAGCCCGCCTTGAGGCGGGCTCTCCCACCCGGTAAGGCGGGGCGCCACCGCCATGGACCGTCGCCTCTGATCCCTGCAACAATTGATTGCGTGTCCACCGGCCATGGGCCGGTGTCGCCTTGCCCGATGGTTTTCCATTGTTATTATTATGAGATTGTTATTGACAGCCCAGAGCGGGAACGGAAACGATCATGACGGCCACACAACACGCATTATTCTCCTCAACTGCAACCGGTTCAGAGCCGGATGAGATAGAACGACGCCGGACCTTCGGCATCATCAGCCACCCCGATGCGGGCAAGACGACCCTGACCGAAAAGCTGCTGCTGTTCGGCGGTGCGATCAAGATGGCCGGGGCGGTCAAAGCGCGCAAGGCCAGTCGCCATGCCACCAGCGACTGGATGGCCATCGAGCGCGAGCGGGGCATTTCGGTGACCAGCTCGGTGATGAAGTTTGAATACAACGGCTACGAAATCAATCTGCTGGATACCCCCGGCCATCAGGATTTTTCCGAAGACACCTACCGGGTGTTGACTGCCGTGGACAGTGCGGTGATGGTGATCGACAGCGTCAAGGGGGTCGAAACCCAGACCCGCAAGCTGATGGAGGTGTGCCGGATGCGCAACACCCCGATCATCACTTTTATCAACAAACTGGACCGTGAGGGGATGCAGCCGCTGGATATCCTGGCCGATATCGAGGAAAACCTGCAAATTGAGTGTGCGCCCCTTTCATGGCCCATCGGCATGGGCAAACGCTTCAAGGGCACCTACAATCTTTATCGCAAGACGTTGAAATTGTTCACCGCCGGCCAGGAGCGGCTGACCGATGCGGCGCTCACCATTGATGATTTGTCCGATCCGCGCCTCGATGAACTGCTGGGCAGTCAGGCCGAAGAGTTGCGCCAGGATGTGGCCTTGCTGGAGGGGGCGGCCAACCCTTTTGATTTGCCATCCTATTTGAAGGGCAACCAGACCCCTGTTTTTTTTGGCAGTGCCGTCAACAACTTCGGTGTGGGGGAGATGCTGGAGGCCTTCGTCAATATCGCCCCGCCACCCCAGCCGCGACCGGCCGCAACCCGCACGGTATCGCCCCGGGAACCCGGTTTCTCGGGATTCGTATTTAAGATCCAAGCCAACATGGACCCGGCTCACCGCGACCGCATCGCCTTCATGCGCATCTGTTCGGGTCGTTTCTACCGGGGCATGCGCCTGCGCCACCATCGCCTGGGCAAGGATATTGTGGCGGCCAATCCCACCATTTTCATGGCCCAGGACCGCGCCCTGGTGGACGAAGCCTGGCCCGGAGATATCGTGGGGATTCACAATCATGGCACCATCAAGATCGGAGACACCTTTTCGGACAAAGAGCCGCTCCAATTTGTCGGCATTCCCAATTTCGCCCCCGATCATTTCCGGCGGGTGCGCCTCAAGTCCCCCCTCAAAGCCAAGCAACTGCAAAAGGGGTTGACCCAACTGGCCGAGGAGGGGGCCGTGCAGCTGTTCCGA
>JAGTVD010000296.1 GCA_018224505.1 Desulfatitalea sp.
AAGGCACCCATCCCGTGGCGGCGATACTGGGCGTGGAGGAACAATGCGCCGATTTCGGTGGCGCCGGTGAAGTTGTTGACCATGTGCAGCACTTTCTGGCGGGTGTATATGTCAAGGTCGCTGTTGGCATGCACCAGGGTCGAAAGATTATAGGAGTAATAGGGTTCGGAAAGCCCCACATGAGTCTTGATGCCGGTTGTGCCAACAATCCGGCCGCTGGCCGTGTCTTCCAGCACCAACAGGAAAGTGTGCTGGGCGGGCCGCGGCGGCGCACCCGCAAAGCTCTGCACCGCGAACGCGATCTTGCGGTGCATGACCTCTTCGTCCTGGGGCAGCGACGTCATGCTGAACCCCGCCAGTTTCGCCAGGTCCATCATCTGCCCATGGTCATCATGTGTGACCGGGCGTATCATCAGTGTCTGCAGCGTTTCCAATGATCACCTCCCCGACGGCCAGGCGCATGAGCAGCAGCGCGCTGAGTTTGGCGCGTTCGGGCAGACTGTCCAGGAAGATGAATTCCTGATCGCTGTGGATCCCTCCACCGCGCACGCCCAGCGTATCCACATTCGGCAAGCCGGCCTCCGCCAGATTGTTGCCGTCGCAGCAACCGCCCGTGGGCTGCCACGCGATCGGGACGTCCAGCAGCCGCCCGCATTCGGCCACCGCCGCAAACAACTGCGCATTGGCAGGGCTGATGGGTTTCGGTGGGCGGGCAAACCCGCCATGCCGCTGCACGCGGATGCCGTCGCGGCGGCCAAGCGCCTGTTCCAGGTCGTCCATTTGCGATTCCACCCATTGCCGGTCATCCGGTGACGATATCCGAACGTTGAATCGCAGAATGGCCAGATCAGGCACGATGTTCACCGGACCACCGCCCTCCACCTTGCCCGGGTTGATGGTCACCCCGTCGCGTCGGCCGTTGAGTGCATCCAACGCCCGGACATATTCGGCCAGGGCCACGATGGCGTTGCGTCCCTGCTCGAAATGACGCCCCGCGTGGGCTGCCCGCCCCCGCACCACAACGGTAAAATTGCCACTGCCCTTGCGTTCACCCGCCAGCAGACCGTTCTCCAGCGCCGGCTCATAGAGTAAACCCAAATGGTTACGGCGGGCACACGCTTCCAGCAACCTTGCCGACCCGGGCGACCCGATCTCCTCATCCGGGTTGATCAATACCTCCCACCCGATCCCCGGTGCAAACGGACTGCGCTCCAACGCCTCCAAGGCCGTGAGCATCACCACCAGCCCGCCTTTGAGATCCGCTGCACCGGGACCGATCAGACGCCCGTCATCCAAGCGGCGCGGTACCTGGAACGGATGATTCTGGCCGAAGACCGTGTCCATATGGCCCCCAAGGAACACCCTCACCGGGGCATCCGGCCTTTTGACCAGATGCAGCGCACTGCCGAGCGCGATGGTTTCCACCTGACCGGCGGCGTTGACCCGGGGCATTGCATCACACGCGCGTACTTCCATAAAGGCGTCCAACCCGGCGAACGCCTCTTGCAGGGCCGCGCACATGCGCGCCAGACCCGCCAGGTGGTAACTTCCGGAATTGATGGCGGACCACGCCGCGACCAACGCTTCCATCCGCGGCCGCTGGTACTCTATCCAATCAAGATAGGCGCTGTATCCGGTCATGGATCCCATGGATAACCTTTCTGGCAACCGCAAATAAATTAAGCATTCGCCACAAATTGTGCAATTGCCGCTGCCAGGCGCTCCAGGCCCTCCTCGAGATCCGCGGCGGTGATATTCAGGGGCGGCAGAAAGCGCAATACATCCGGCCCTGCCTGCAAAATCAGAACCCCCTTTTCACGGGCCGCTTCCATCAGTTCGGCGGCCCGGCCATGCCACGGCGGCGCCAGTGCCGCTCCGATCATCAGTCCCCGGCCGCGAACTTCACTGAAGACAGCATGTCCGGCTTTGAATGCCTCCAAGGCGCGGTGCAACTGCGCCCCCCGGGCCCGGACATTATCCATCAGTTCCGGGGTGCAAACATGGTGCAGCACCACCCGTGCCGCGGCGCACGCCATGGGATTGCCGCCGAAAGTCGACCCGTGGGAACCGAACTGCAGCACCTCCGCCACCGTGGGGCCCGCCAACATTGCGCCAATGGGAAACCCACCCCCAAGGGCCTTTGCCGAGGTCAGGATATCGGGCTTGAGGCCCTCTTCCCACATGTGGCACCACAGCTTGCCGGTGCGGCCCATGCCGCACTGGACCTCATCCAGCACCATGAGCGCACCGTGGCAGTCGCAGAGCGCACGCACCCATTTCAAGAAACCCGGCTTGGCCGGTATGACGCCACCTTCACCCTGAATCGGTTCCAGCATGACCGCCGCGGTGTTGTCCGACATCAGCGCAGCCAGGGCATCTTCGTCATTGAAGGCCTCACAGTGCACGAACCCAGCCGGCAACGGCTCAAAACCCTGTTGGTACCGGGGTTGCACCGTAGCGGTCACCGTGGCCAGGGTCCTGCCGTGAAACGCACCTTTAAACGTTATGATTTCCCGCTCATGCGGCTGCTTGCCCCGCGCCGCAGCCCACTTGCGAATCAACTTGATGGCCGCCTCATTGGCTTCACCTCCGGAATTGCAGAAGAACACGCGTGCCGCAAACCCGGATGCTTCGACCAGTTCCCGGGCCAGGTGCACGGCAGGCGCGGTGAAATAGATGTTGCTGGTATGCCACAAGCGGCCCGCCTGGTCGGTCAGTGCTTTCACCAGGGCGGCGTGCCCGTGCCCCAGCGCATTGACGCCGATGCCCGCGCCGAGGTCGATGTACGCATTGCCGTCAAGATCGTACAGCCGACTCCCCTCGCCATAGTCCAGAATCATCTGCCGCGGTTTGTAGTTGGGCACATAGAATCGATACCCGGTCGCCACAAGATCCCGTGTCTGTCGGCTTGCCCGCTGAAGTGTCGTTCCGTGCATAGGCCTCCTGGTCAAACCAAGACAGGGGAGTCAGTTGGTCCGGCACCCTGTCCAGGGCAGTCCGTGGGCTCCATGGCATATCCGTCTGCCTTAAGTGCATTTTCGATTTCACGGATATGCGCATCATTGCGGGTTTCCAGCTCCAACTCGACCCGGGTTTCGTCGATTGCGCTGCGCTGCGCGCTTCTATCATGATAGATGTGCAAGATGTTGGCTTCCAGGGCCGCCACCTTGTTCAGCAAACGGGCCAATACCCCGGGCCTGTCACTCAAGTTCAAACGGATCCGCATGATGCGGCCGTTTTCCACCAGACCCCGGTGTATGATACGGCCAAGCAGGGGGATGTCCACATTGCCGCCGGAAACCAGGAGCACGATTTTTTCGTCACGGCGGGGTCGGACGCTGCCATTCAGGAGAGCAGCCAGGGGCGCCGCGGCGGCTCCTTCCGCCAGCATCTTTTTGCGATCCAGCAAAATCTGGATCGAAGCGGCGATATACGCCTCCTGCACCGTTACCAGTTCATCGACCTGTTTGCGAATCATCTGGAACGGGATCTCACCCAGCTGTTTCACGCTGATGCCGTCCGCAAGGGAGGGCTCCGCTTGAACCGACACACACTTCCCAACACGCATCGACATTTGGGCAGAGGGACAGGCCGCTGCTTCGACACCGATCATCCGTATCCGCGGGTTCGTCGCTTTGATGACGCTGCTGATGCCCGCAATGAGTCCACCGCCGCCCACCGGAACGATTATTGTCTCCACATCCGGCAGAACGGAAAGGATTTCCAAGCCGATGGTCCCCTGGCCGCATATAATGTCCTCATCATCGAAAGGATGAATGAAGGTCATCCCCTCTTTTGCTATTTCCCGTGCCCTGGCGACACTCTCTTCCAGGGTGGCGCCACTGATGATGATATTGCCGCCGTACCCGCGCGTGGCCTCCCGCTTGCTGATCGATGACCATTGCGGCATGACGACGGTGGCGGGTAGACCCGCCTCCCGGGCAGCCAGGGCGACGCCCTGGGCATGATTTCCGGCAGAGGCGGTAACCACCCCTTTGGATGAAATGGTGTTCTGCATGCAGCCGCGGATTAGCTTGGCGGCGGCGCCTCTGATTTTGAACGATCCGGTTTTTTGAAGATTCTCGAGCTTCAGGTAGATATGGGAATCGAACCGCGAACTGAGCGTCGGCGAATAGACCAGCGGCGTTCGAAAGATGTGATCGTCGATCAGGCGTGACGTCTGCTCGATCTTTTCCAAGGTAGGCATCGGAGTTCTCCACCTTTCCGATCGGCGTCTGCCGCGCACCGCAGCGCCGCCAGCGTCAAAAAACAAGCAAAGCGTTCATCAATCAGTCATCCTCAATGACATTCTTCACGGCTGAAAATAGAGATGGGTGCGCCTATTTTATCCAGCCCAAAACGGCGGTGGCGAAAATGATGCCGATGATGCCGAACAGTCTTTGGGTTCGATCCGATACTTTTTCAAAGTACCAATCCTGCATCCGGCTGAAAATTTTTTGCGGATTAAAAAAAATCAACGCTGCTTTCCCGAGTGCCAGCAAACCGAGAATCCTGAACACCCATGGATAGGCGGTAGCTGAGGCGGCGATCAGGAACAGGAGCCCAAAGAAAGCCGGAAGGACCGCCAGGTGTCTGGGTTGGTATTGACTGAACAAACCTTTCAGCCAAGTGACGGATTCACGGGTATAAAGGATCATACAAGTACAGAGGGCAATGAGCCCGAAACCCATCAAATAAACGATAATTTTCATAGCTGCAAACTCCTTTAGCGCAGAGGGTAGGGTGAATTCTCCATATCCATTACGATGAAAAAAGAACAGGATGATTAAATAGATAAAACAGGTCTGAAGGAGAATCAACAATGAAAGCTGGTGAATTGGGGGAGCACGCGCTCCGCGCGTTCTGAGTCATCAAACAGAACGCTGCGTCAAACGTCGTTTACTGCCGGATAAGCCAGGCAGGAGGCTGATCCGTCTGCGTCCGGGAGAACGCAGACGGATGCAGGTGCGACGACTATCTACTTAGCCAACTGAACCGTGACCGGCACAGCCCTGGTCACGGTATCGAACACCGGTGAATAGGTGGGGCCCAACTGGATAATCTCTTCGAGCTTTTCGGGCGGGCAATCAGCATCGATGTCCACATACATCCGAATGGCCTTGAACCCTCTGGGCACATCATCACGGATGCCCAGAAAACCCTGCAGATCGATTTCGCCTTCGAGCCGCGAGGCCATGGACCGAATGGTGACCCCCTTGGCGGCGGCGTGGTAGACGATGGATGTCGTGATACAGGCGGCCAGGGCGGTCAGCAAGTACTCTACCGGGTTGGGTCCCTGGTCCCTTCCCAAAAGGACGGGCGGCTCGTCGGCATCCAGCACAAAGGTGGCACTATGCGCATGCTCCTGCTGCGTGCCGTAGAAATTTTGAATTTGGGTGCGATTGTGGCCGCCATCGAGCCATGTATTGTTTGCACGGAACTTGAAATGAGCAATCACCGGCGCACCTTTGACGGCCTCGATGGTGCCGAACAGTTGATCCACATTGACACCGTTATAGACTTTGGCATCCGCCATTGTTTGGGCTTGTGTTTCCATGATAGGCCTCCATTTGCTCTGAGAGTTGAATGTATGCATTGCTTCGAACGATCATGAAAACAGTATCAGCAGCAGGCGTGCCAAATCGCCATACAAAAGGTATTATAATTGAAAACAGATTGTTAGGAACTGGCAGGCGGGATTGTCAAGGGCGCGGAATTTCACGGGTCACGAAATCTCGTGACCGCAGCCACCGAACATTCGTGGGGGCGTGCATCATCTCTGCGTTTGCGGGTTTTGGATCGGGTCGTCTGATCCCCAACGCCTTCAGTTTGGATTGGAGGGTGGACGGCGCCACGCCCAGCAAGTCGGCCGCACCCTTTTTCCCGGCAATACGCCACTGGGCGGTTTGCATCGCCAAGATCAGATTTTCCCGCTCCATTTGCTTGATCTCTCGAATTGTCCGGACAGTGCCGGTTTCCGAATGGGCCGATTTTGGCATCTCCGCAGCACGGGACGCGGCGTCGGAAGGCAAGGCGTGGTCCAGGTTCAAACGCCCATAACGGGCCGTTATCACGCCCCGCTCGATGACGTTTTGCAGTTCACGCACGTTGCCGGGCCAATCGTACGTTTTGAGGCGCGCGAGAAGATCGGGGGTCAGCGGGTCAATGGCGCGTCCCATGCGGCCGGCGATTTTTTCTGTCAGGTGCACGGCCAGCAGTTCAATATCGCCGCCGCGCCGACGCAGGGGCGGCACGGTGATGGGAAAGACG
>JAGTVD010000297.1 GCA_018224505.1 Desulfatitalea sp.
AAAAGTTCGGGCCTGTGGTGCACCCGGATCAGATCGAAAAGAACAGCGCCGCGAAATAGATGCGCGGCTTTCGTTTGCGACGTTATTTTTTTGAGTGAGCCCTTCGATGGTTATCGAGTGTCCATTTACGGATGGACACGATCGGGGAGGTATGCCGACGCACTTATGGGCCGGGGTGTGGTATAATAAACCGTGCATGCATCGTTAACAGATGACTTGAACGGTTTCGCCATCGAAAAAAGAGGACAATACCCATGACCGCCCCCATATCCGACAATCCCCAAAACGCCGTCGATCACCGCCGACTAAGAGACCAGGCGTTGGCCGCTGACCGGCGGCGGCTCTTATCCCTGTCGCCCGAAAAGGCACTGGACACCGTATTGACCCACCCCTTCCCGGTCACCCTGGTGCAGTCCATGGCCGAGGAGGATCTCTATCTGCTGGTGCACACCATCGGCTTGGATGATGCATTGCCGGTGCTCGAACTGGCTTCCAATGCCCAGTGGGACTATTTTCTGGACATGGAGGTCTGGACCCGGGATCGCATTCACATCCATCAGCTGACCGAGTGGTTCGCACGTTTGCTGCAAGCCGATTCCGACCGTTTTACGCACTGGATCGTGGGCGAGCAGCGCAATACGCTGGAATTCTATCTGTTCCGCAACATCGAGCTGCATGTACGCGAGTATGAAGAGGACCCGTCCGAGATCGGCGACGGCTTTTCCACCGAAGACGATGTGCATTACATCCGCATGCGTCCCTATCCCACAATTCACAAACACCAGCAGGAGGCGCGGGACCAGTTTCTCGAGGATCTGCTGCGGCGTCTCTCGGTCTATGACTATCCGCTGTACCGTCATTTGTTGCTGGGGTCGTCGGGCGTCCTGGGCCCGGAGACGGAGGAGGAGTTGCTGCGCTTGCGCAACGTGCGTCTGGCGGAGAAAGGCTTGCTGCCCTTCGAGGAGGCCGTGGGGGTCTACCAGCCTTTGAGCGTGCCGGCGTTGTTGCGGCGCCGATACAAGCCGGACAATGCGGGCGGACGTACCGTAGAGTCTTATCCGCTGCCCGTTTCGGCCGCCGATGCGCCCGTGGGGGCCGGCCGTTTTGCGCAGATCCTGGCCCGGATCCAGGATGAAACCACGCTGCAACGGCTGCAAAGCGAATTCGCCGCGTTGTGCAACCAGGTAATCGTCGCCGATTTGCAGCAGATCCGCGAGCGCGAGAGCCTGGCCCGGGTGGTGGAGAAGGTGGCGGGCTATATCAGCATCGGCCTGGAGATGGCGGAAGCCGCGGCCGACGGAACGGATCCATACCGTGGCGCCAACCTGCTCCAATTCCATCTGCTGGGAGACATTTTCCGGGTGGGCTACGGTCGTGCCCTGGAGTTGAAATGGCGGGCCGACCGTTGGCGGCGGGAGAGTTGGTTCAGTCGTGTCGGACTGCCGCTGGCCTTCTGGGCAGAGGCCTGGCTGGGGGTGTTGGGCGGTCTATTGCTCAAAAAACCGTTGTGTTACGACAACTATGCCACCGGGGTGCTCTACCGGGAGTTCGCGACCTTGGCGGATCTTCAGGCCACCGAGTCGGTCCTGGAGCGCATCATGACCGTCGATCTGCTTCTTTCCCGGATGGCGTTGGAGATACCTCGTCCGGCAACGGAGATACCGGTCACCTATCAAAATCTGATCCTTACTGCCTGGGCGCGGCATGCACTGGGTGCGGATAGTGCCCATACCGTGGCCGCGCCGCTGCCCCTGTCCCAATTTCGGGATTTCTTCCATCGCTTGTGGCAGCAGGACCTTGAACCGCGGCGCATCGAGGAGTGCATGCGTCAGGATTTGATCGATTGGCTGGCGGCCTGCAGCGGATGGACCACCGCCCACATCGCCGAACATCTGGGCAATGTGGTGGATGGGTTGTTGGCCCGGATCGAGGCCGAGCTGGGGGCCGTGGTCGACCAGGATCTCGATCCGCGCTACCTCCAACAATTGTTTCTGCTCTCGGAGCAATAGCCATTATTCGTATCGCAGCGCCTCTATGGGGTCCAGGCGGGCGGCCTGGCGGGCGGGGAAATAGCCGAAAATCACCCCGACCATGGCTGAGAAGATGAAGGCCGCGGCGACGATCCCGGGATTGAAAATGAAGGGGATGTCCAGAAAATGGGCGGCTCCCCTGGCGGCTCCCAGGCCCAGGGCGATGCCGATCACCCCACCGAAGCAGGCCAGCACCACGGCTTCCACCAGGAATTGCAGCAGCACTTGACGCTCCAGGGCGCCGATGGCCAACCGGGTGCCGATTTCCCGGGTGCGCTCGGTGACCGACACCAGCATGATGTTCATGATACCGATGCCCCCCACCAGCAAACTGACGGCGGCTACGGCGCCCAGCAGGGCCGTCAGGACCCGCGTGGTGCCCGTGAGGGTGTCGATGATTTCCTTCATGTCGCGCACAAAAAAATCATCCTCCTGGCCCGCGGCAATGTTGCGTCGTTCCCGCAGCAGCCGTTCCATATCGGTCTGGACCTGCTCGGTAGGCACGCCATCCATTGCGGAGACCATGATGGTGCCCACCTGGGTGTTGCCGGCCACCCGCCGCTGGAAAGTTCTCAAAGGTATCAAGGCGAAGTCGTCCTGATCGGTGCCGAAGCTGGACTGCCCTTTGGGGTTCAGGACCCCGATCACGCGGAACGCGATTTTGCCCAATCGGATGGTGGCCCCCAAAGGATCTTCGCTGCCGAAGAGCCGCCGTACCACTGTGGCACCGAGGATGCAGACCGCCTGGCCGGCGCGCATCTCACCTTCGGTGAAAACCCGGCCATCGGCCAAAGACCAATCCCGCACGATGAGAAAATCGGTGGTGCTGCCGGTGATGGTGGTGGACCAGTTGGCATTGCCATAGATGGCTTGCAGGCTGCCGTTGGTGACTGGCGCCACCGCCTGCAGGCCGTGAATTTGCTGTTCGATGGCGATGGCATCGGCTATCTGGAAGGGGGTTGCGGCGCCGCGTGCGCCGCCGCCCCTGTGAAAACCCTGGCCCACGCGCGCCTGGAGCATGTTGCTGCCCAGCTTCGAGATGTCGGAGGTCACCTGTGCGGTTGCGCCGCTGCCCAGGGTTACCATGGTGATCACCGCAGCCACACCGATGACGATCCCCAGCACGGTCAGGGCGGAGCGTAGCACATTGCGCCGGATGGCCCGTTGAGCCAAAAGATAAGTTTCCCAAAGCATGGGGTCGCTCCCTTGCTGCAAACATCAAATCGAATACTGCGTACTATCCTGCCATCGGCCCTTGGCAAGGCAGTATTGGATCATTTATTCCTTGCCCCCGAAGGCGCATCAGCCGCGCCTGCGATGCGGCCATCGACGAAATCGATGCGGCGGCGGGCATAGGCGGCCATGTCGGCTTCGTGGGTCACCATGATGATGGTCAAACCCCGTTCTTGATTGAAACGGGTGATCAAGTCCATGATTTCCCGGCTGCGTGCGGAATCCAGGTTGCCTGTGGGCTCGTCCGCCAGCAGGACGTCGGGGTCACTGACGATGGCCCGGGCGATGGCGACGCGCTGTTGCTGACCGCCGGACAGCTCGGCCGGGTTGTGTTGCTCCCAACCCGTGAGACCCACCGCTGCCAGGGCCTCGCGGGCCCGTTCGCGACGCTGGCGGATGGGCATGCCGCGGTATATCAAGGGCAGTTCCACGTTTTCCAGCGCCGATGTTCGGCTGAGCAGGTTGAATCCCTGGAAGACGAATCCCAGATAGTTGCGCCGCAGCAATGCACGCTGATCCCGGGTGAGGGCCCCCACATCCACGCCCCCGAAACGATAGACGCCCCGGCTGGGAGTGTCCAGGCACCCCAGGATGTTCATGCAGGTGGATTTGCCCGATCCGCTGGGGCCCATGACCGCCACGAACTCCCCGCGCTGGATGATCAGGTCGATGCGATCCAGTGCATTCACCGCGGCTTGGCCCTTACCGTAAACCTTGGCCACTTGCTCAAGCTGGATCAGTGCACCCATGGCGCCCTTCAACGCATGGCGGTGCCCACGATCACCGCCATGCCGGGTTGGATGGTGTCGCCAGTGATGACGGTGGAGACGCCATCGGTGGGGCCGGTGGCAACCGCGATGGGCACCGGTTGATTGTTCCGCACCACCCACAGGCGTTGCCTTCCGGGTTCCGCCGACGGCGCCGGTCGGCTGTCGCGCCTGGGCGGCCCAGGCATGATCATGCCCATTACCCCGCGGCCGCCGGTTGGGGCGGTCTGCTGGGGCGGCCGGAAACGCAGGGCGGCGTTGGGGGTCAGCAGGGCATCGTTGACCTGCTCGACCACGATATCCGCCGTGGCCGTCATGCCCGGGCGCAGCAGGCGATCCGGGTTGGCCACATCGAGCAGGGTGGTATAGGTGACCACACCATCGGTGATCTGGGACCCGTAGCGCACCTGGGTGATGTGCGCCGCGAACGAGCGATCCGGATAGGCATCCACGGTGAAGGTGGCCGCCTGGCCCTCCCTGACTTGGCCCACATCGGCTTCATCCACCGCCACCTGCAATTCCATACGGGTCAGATCCTCTGCCAGGACAAAGAGCACCGGCGCCTGCAAAGAGGCGGCCACCGTCTGGCCGGGATCCACATTGCGCTGCAGGACCGTGCCGTTGATGGGGGAGACAATGGTGGTTTTGGAGAGGTTGGTTTCATCTACCCGCAGATTGGCGTTGGCCTGGTCGATGGTGGCCAGGGCGGCGGCCACATCGGCCCGCGCCCTCTCCAGATCCGCCTCGGCCGCTTCCAGCTCGCCCGCCGAAGGTGCCCGGCCGCCGGAGAGCGTATGGGCGCGCTGCAACCGTTTGAGCCCCCGCTCTGTTTGCAGCAGGGTGGCTTTGGCTTGCTGATGGCGGGCCCGGGCCGACGCCAGCGCCGCCCGGGACTGCATCACCAGCGCTTCAAATTTAGTGGCGTCCAGGCGGGCCAGGGGTTGCCCCACCGCTACCGTGTCGTTGAAGTTCACCAATACCGTTTGAACGATGCCGGACAGCTCGCTGCCCACCTCCACCTCATTGGTGGGCGCCAGATTGCCCGTGGCGGTGACCGAAACCGTCAGGTCTCCGCGTTGGATTTCGGCGGTGCGGTACTGGAGCGTCTGTTGGCCATTGCGTCCCAGCCAGAACAGCACCCCCACGATGATCAACACCAAGATCCCACCGCCCACCAGCCACTTGACCCAACGGCGCGTGCCCATTCCGCCGTTTTCCAGTCCAATGGCTCGTCCGATATCCTCCGTATCCGAATGCTGCGTCTCGCTCATGTCGTCGTTTACCTTTGCCTATCCCGCTGCACAAAGAATGGCATCATTCAGTTGTGCGCCCGTTCCACCCCCCACCCATCGCCTTAAAGAGCCGCACCAGGTTGGTGGTGACAGTGCCTTCGCTCTGGGCCAGTTGGTCCTGGAATGAGAGCAGTGACCTTTGCGCCACCAACACCGTCGTGAAATCCACAAGGCCGGCTTCATATTGGTCCCGGGCCAGTTGAAATGCCACTTCGGCCGCTTCTTTGGCCTGGACGAGGGCCTCCCGGCGCAGTTGCTCGCCCACGTAGGCGGTCAGTACGTTTTCAGCTTCCTCCAGCGCGGTCAGCAGTGTGGCCTGATACTGGTGCAGGGCCTGCTCCTGCAACGCCGATCGCACCTCGATATTTTGCCGGATGGTGCCGCCCTCGAACAGCCGCCAACTGATCCTTGGCCCAAGGCGCCAGGCCAGGCTCGTGCTGTCCAGCAGATCGCTCAAGGCCGAGGCATCGTAGCCGATGGCCCCCAGGAGCCTGAATTTGGGATATAGTTCGGCCGTGGCCACGCCGATGCGTGCGGTCTGGGCCGCCAGTTGCCGTTCGGCCCGGCGCACATCGGGGCGCTGGCGTACGGTGTCGGCCGGGACTCCCACAGCCACCGTGGCCGGTGGTACCGGGATCGCCTGCTGTGAGGTCAGCTCCGGGTGCAGCACGCCCGGCGTTTGGCCCAGCAGAACCGCCAGGCGGTTGCGGGTGCTCTCCAGGTTGCTTTGCAGGGTCGGTATCTGGCTACGCGTGCCGGCAAGGTTGTACAGGGCGCTCTGCACTGCCAGTTCATCGGTGAGGCCCGCCTCGTAGCGGGAGCGGGCCAGCGAGTAGGTCTCCTCCTGGGATCGAAGGTTGGCCTCGGCTACCCCGATGCGCGCTTGCAAAGTGCGCAGTTCGATATAATTTAGGGCCACCTCAGCCGAAAGGGTGACCAGAACGTGGCTCAGATCTTCCTGGCTGGCGTCCAGATCGGCATCGGCGGCCTCCACCGACCGGCGCGTACCGCCAAAGATATCCACTTCCCACCCGGCGTCCAGGCCCACCGAGTAAAGATCGGTCTCCCGGCCAGATCCGCCGGCGTCGGTGGTGCGGCTGCGAGTGTAGGCGCCGGAAGCGTCCAGGGTGGGGAAGCGCCCGGCCTGGCTGACGCCCCGGCGGGCCCGAGCTTCCCTTACACGCGCCCGGGCGGTGCGCAGATCGATGTTGTCCGCCACGGCGCGTTGGATCAAGTCAGTGAGCAGCGGATCGTCCAGGGTGGTCCACCATTGAGCCAGAGTGTTCGCATCGGCGGGTGCCGGCACCAGACCATCGGCCATGGCGGCGTGCCAGTGGGACGGCACTTCCATAGGCGGCGGCACATAATCCGGGCCAACGGCCGCACAAGCCCAAAACAGCAGTGGGGCCCAAAGGGCGACCAGCGACGCCGCGATGTGGCGCTGACGGGATTGGGTTGGCAACGGGTACGCTCTACGCATCAGGAAATCCTCTTCGTTTCAGACACACAATGACGGGACAAGCGGACGAAAAGTCTACATCAGGGCGCGGTGTGAGACCGGGTTCGGCTGCGATGGGCGTGAATCCGCTCACGCACGCTTTGGCAAATGGCAAACAGCGCCGGTATCAGGAAAATGCCCAGCAGCGTGGCCGCCAGCATGCCGGAGAAAACCGTGGTGCCGATGGCCCGGCGGCTGTTGGCGCCGGCACCGGTGGCCAGCACCATGGGCAGCACTCCCATAATAAAGGAAAAGGCGGTCATCAGCACCGCCCGGTAGCGGATACGGGCGCCGTTGAGGGCCGCGTCGGCGATCGAGTGGCCCGCCTCGCGCTCGGTTTTGGCGAACTCCACGATGAGGATGGCGTTCTTGCTGGCCAGGGCCACCAGCAGCACCATCCCGATCTGGGCGTAAATGCTCAGATCGAGGCCCGCCACCCATATGCCCACCAGTGCCCCTAAGGTGGCCACCGAGATCGACACAATCACCGCCAGGGGGATGGTCCAGCTTTCATACTTGCCCACCAGGAAGAGATAGCCGAAAATCAACGCCAGACCCAGCAGCAGTGGACCCTGTCCGCCGGTCTGCTGTTCCTGGAACGAGAGGCTTGACCACTGGTAGGCATACCCTTCGGGCAACGTGCGGGCGGCCACCTCGGCCATGGCCGCCATGGCCTCGCCCGAGCTGATGCGCAACGCCGCCTCACCATTGATCTGGGCGCTGCTGAACTGGTTGTAGCGCGTCACGGTCTGGGGGGCGAGCACAGTCGAGACGGTGGCCAGGTTGCTGATGGGCACCATGTGGCCGTCGGTGCTGCGCACATGGAGCCGGCCGATATCCGCCGCCGTGTTGCGGAACGAGGCATCGGCCTGCACCTTGACCTGATATACCCGGTTGAAAAGGTTGAAGTCGTTGACGAAGCGCGATCCCAAATGGGCTTGCAAGGTGGAAAAAACGCTGCTGACCGGCACATTCAAGGTTTCGGCTTTGGTGCGGTCCAGGTCCAGAAACAATTGGGGCACATCGGCCGAGTAGGTGGAAAAGACCGCCTGCAAAGCCGGATCCTGATTTGCTGCCACCACCAGGGCCCGGGTGGTCGCTGCCAATTGCCGGGGTGTCTGATTGCCCAGGGCCTGGAGCTGAAAATCGAATCCGCCCGTGCGGCCCAAACCACGGATCGCCGGCGGGTTGAAGGCAAGGATAGTGGCTTCGGGCAGGGCGGCCATCTCCTGCCGCACCCGGTTGATCAGGCTCTGGATCTGCAGCTCGGCAGTGTCGCGGCGACTCCAGGGGTCGAGTACGACCAGGCCGAACGCCACATTTTCGCTGGCGCCGCTGATGATGCTGAAGCCGCTGACCGTGATCACATCGGCCACCCCGGGGGTTTCGTTCAGGATTTCGGACACCCGGGACATCACCTGTTGCGTGCGGGGCAGGGCCGCCGATTCGGGCAGTTCGATATTGAGATAGAAAGAACCCTGGTCTTCACTGGGCAG
>JAGTVD010000298.1 GCA_018224505.1 Desulfatitalea sp.
GACCGGCTGTGACGGGCCACCGGATGCCATCGTGCTGGGCAGTACGACCGGCGGCATATTTACGACTGAAACCCTGTTGGCTGCTGATTGCAAGGATCCGGCAGCCTACCGAAACCACGCACTGACCACGGTGGCGGAGGAGCTGGCAGGCCGCTGCGGGTGCACCGGTCCGGTGATCACCGTCTCCACCGCCTGTTCCTCCGGGGCAGTGGCCATCAAGGTGGCCATGGAGATGTTACGCTCCGGCCTGGCCCGCAAGGTTCTCGCCGGAGGCGCCGACTCACTCTGCCGTCTGACCTACTTCGGGTTCAAATCTTTGCAGCTGATCGATCCGGCGGGTGCACGGCCCCTTGATCTGGAGCGGCGCGGCATGTCGGTGGCCGAAGGCGCGGCGATGTTGCTGCTGGCCCACGATACGACCGCCGCCGATGGATTGCGGGTTCTTGGGGCGGGGCTTTCCTGCGACGCCCATCATGCCACCGCACCTCACCCTGACGGTGCGGGCGCCCTGGCCGCCATGGGAGCCGCCATGGCCGATGCCCGGCTGGCGCCCGGCGCCATCGACTATATCAACCTGCACGGCACCGGCACGCCGGACAACGATCTGGCCGAAGGACGCGCCATTCGGGCCCTGTTCGGCGAGGATCGACCACCGTTGTCTTCCATCAAGGGTACCACCGGGCATCCGCTGGCCGCCGCCGGCGCCATCGAAGCGGTGGTTTCGGCTCTTTGCATCCGCCACGGCCTGCTGCCGGCCAACGTCGGGTATCGTACCTTTGATGCCGAACTGGGACTTGAACCGGTCGCCAAACCCACACCGGCTCCTCTGGCCACCGTCATGTCCAACTCCTTCGGTTTCGGCGGCAACAACGCCACCTTGATCGTTGGAACCGGGCACCGGACCACCGCCGGCGACAGTTGCATGACTGCGCCGCCTTTAGTAGCGGAAGGCTTTGCCTGCATCACCGGCGCCGGGCGCGTTGCCGGTACCCGGGAACGTTTTTTCGCGGGCGAATCCTGTGCGGGTTGTCTGGACGAAGGCCCCCTGGCAGAGGGATTGCCGCCGCGCACCATTCGGCGATTCAAGCGGTTGCCCCGGATGGCCCTGGCCCTGGCGGTCAATGCCTGTGAGGGGGTCGCGGCCGATCGGATGCCGGGAGCCGTCAGTCTGGGTACCGCCTGGGGGGCACTGACCGAAACCCACGATTTCCTCCGGCGCCTGGCCGAAACCGGGGGGCAATTTCCATCCCCCACTGATTTTGTCGGCTCGGTGCACAATGCCCCGGCCGGTCAGATCGCCATGCATTTGGGGATCAGGGGGGCCAACGTAACCACGTCGGGGGGTGACGCTTCCTTCGAACAGGCGCTGCTGGTGGCCGGTTTGCTGGCACAGCGGCCTGGGACATCCATTCTGGTGACCAGTGCGGATGAATACCATCCGGTGCTTTCCCGTTTGTTCGATCCTTCCGTTCGCGCCGATGCCATGGCCGACGGCGGCGGCGCCCTGCTTTTGCGGCGCAGTGCCAGTGGGCAGGGGCCGGTGATCCAAATGCTCGATTACCGGTCCGGCGGCTGCCCCGATGGGCTCGCGGGCCTGGTTTCCCGCCTGGGCGGGGCAGATGCCGTCAATCGCGAATATGGGGTGATACTGGCCGGCCTGCCGGCCGGTTCGCGTGATCAGGCTGAGGCCCGGTTGGCGGCTTTCGTGTCCGCAAGCCGTTTTGGCGGCCCGGTGGTGGACTATCGCCGGTTGACAGGGGAGTTCGGCAGCGCTTCGGCCGTCGCTGCTGTCATGGGGGTCGCCATGGCGCGTCAGGGGGTGGTGCCGGGTCCCCTGGCCGGTGGCACACCATTGTTGCTTCAGGGTAAATCCCTGCTGCTGCTGGGGCTGGGGACTGCCGTGACTGCCGTAAGGATAGCGGCCCCATGAAGGTCCTGCTGCTATCGGCCAACACTGTCCGGGAACCCTACCCGGTCTATCCGCTGGGACTGGACTACGTGGCTGGCGCCATTGCCGCCGACCATGCCGTGCAGGTGCTGGACATGAACCAACTGCCTGCCGGCATGGATCTGGAAACGGTCATCAGCGCCTTCGATCCTGAAATCGTGGGCATCTCCCTGCGCAACATCGACAATACCGACATTACCGATCCCAAGGGATTCATTCCGGCTTACCGCAGCCTGGTGGATCGGGTGCGACGTGCCTGCGGCGCGCCCATCGTGCTGGGCGGCAGTGGGTTTACCATTTTTCCCCATGAAATCATGGCGGCGCTCGAGGCGGACTACGGCATTGCCGGTGAGGGTGAGCGGTTGGCGCTGCTGCTCAAAGCCCTTGACCGCGGCGACGATCCGTTGACCATTCCGGGTGTGATCGGCCGCAACGAAGGCGGCCAACCCTTCCCCGCACCCTTTGTCGGCCCGGTGGCGCGGCGGTTCGATCCAGGTGCGACATATCTCGATTTTTACTTGCGCAACGGCGGCATGCTCAACCTGCAAACCAAACGGGGCTGCCCCTTTCGATGCATCTATTGCACATATCCGCGTATCGAGGGGCGGCAGATGCGCTGTGAAGCGCCCGAGCAGATCGCTCGTATTGCCTTGGGCCTACAGGAGGCCGGGGCCCAATACATTTTTCTAACGGACTCGGCCTTCAATGCCGATATTTCCCACAGCCTGGCTGTGGCTAGAGCCTTGCGCGGCGCCGGTGTCGCCATTCCCTGGGGCGGTTTTTTCGCGCCCACGGCGCTGCCCGAGGGCTATTTCGAGACCCTGGCCGCATGCGGGTTGCGCCATGTGGAATTCGGCACCGAAGCCTTTTGTGATCCGGTGCTGACTGCCTATGGTAAACCGTTTCAAACCCGGCACGTGGTTCGGGCCCACGAAGCCGCAGTGGCGGCCGGGCTGCATGTGGCCCATTATTTTTTATTCGGCGGTCCGGGCGAGACGGAGCGGACGTTGATCCAATCTCTGGAACGGATTGACAAACTCCAAAAATGCGTTCTATTTCTTTTTGCCGGCATGCGCATTTATCCCCATACCGAATTGTACCGCCTGGCCTTGCAGCAGGGGCAACTCGATGAGGGGCAGTGTATACTGGCGCCGGTGTTCTATCGCCCACCCGGTCTGGATATAACCCAGGCGATCGAGAAGGTGACCGATCATGCCCGGGCGCGGGATAACTGGGTCGTGGGTGCCGGCGGTGAAACGGTGGTTAAAATCATGGCCCGGATGTATCGCAGGGGATTCTCGGGGCCGTTGTGGGAATATTTAATTCGGTAGCGAACGGGATATACCAAAAAAACAGCCATGTGGTATAATTTAACGATTCGAACGCCTTATGATGCGCAAAGCTTGGCGGCAGATGTGCACGTGCCCCCGTCGTCTCCCTGGTTCAATGGCCATTTTCCAGGCAATCCGATCCTGCCGGGCGTCGCGCAACTGGGCATGGTTTTTGATGTGATCCGCCACGCCTTCGACGATTCGGTGCGGGTGGTGGAGGTGAGCCGGGTTCGATTCAAACAGATGATTCTGCCGGACGACCACCTGGTTGTGACGGCCGAGGCGCGCCCGGGGCGGGACGGTGTTTTTGCCTTCCGCATCATCAAGGGTGAAGCACTGGTTTGCAGCGGCACGATGGCCGTGGCAGCAGCCGCTGCCACGGGTCTAAAAGAGAATGTCAAAGGAGAACAATAGGTATGGCGGTGGAAACGGATCTGGACCAGATGATATTGAGCATCGCGCAAATCATGATCGACGAACTGAAGTTGGAAGATGTGACCGCGGAAACCTTCGATCCTGATATCGACTTGGTGGATGAGGTGGGCATCGACAGCATGGATCTGGCCACAATTGCGTTGGTGTTGCGGGATAAATATGCGGTGCGCATTGACGAGGACGATTACCCCAAACTGACCACTTTGCGGCCGATATCGGATTATATCCATCGAAAATTATCGGCATCATAGAAAGTCTTCGATGAGAGCGCCAGTGCAATGTGCTGCACAGCGGATGTTTCGTATGACGATCGTATGGGGTCGGCAGAGCGGAAGGCGATCGAACTGCAGGTCATCAACAAAGCCTGCCAAGGAGTAACGGTGGAAAGCAGCAATTCAGAACCAGCGCTGGAAATGGGGAGCGACACCGGCAGGGAGTGGAAATTTTCCGAGCTGATTGCCGATCCCGGTGTGCGCGACCGATGGGAGAAGGTACGCCGCTATTTTTTTCTGCGCGAATCAACCTATGACATGACCCATCGCTGCAACATCCGCTGTGACGGCTGCTATTACTACGAGGGCGATAAGCAGCATGCCGAGGAGGTGGGCGATCCCGAGGCGTGGCGGGCATTGATGCAAGCCGAAAAGGCCCGGGGGATCACTTATGTGGTGTTGGCCGGGGCCGAACCTTCCCTGGTCCCCGAGCTGCTGCACGTGTGTCATGCAGAGATGCCACTAGGCGCGATCGCCACCAATGGTTTGCGGAAGATTCCAGCGGGCGTTGGATACAAAATTCATATCTCCGTCTGGGGCAATGACCAGAGCAGCTTGCGTGTACGCAATGCCAAAAATATGCTCGCGCGGCAGATCGAAAACTACAGCGGTGATCCCCGTGCGGTTTTTGTCTACACTTTCACCCCCCAGAATATCGGTGAAGTCGAGCAAGTTACGCAACTGCTGGAACAGCACGGGTGCCGGATTACCTTCAACATTTTTTCGGCACCGGTGGGATACACCGGTGAGCTGCGCCACACCCCTTTATCGTTGCGCCAGACACGGCGCGCCATGCTCACGTTGCTCGAGCGATACCCCGACACCGTGCTCTTTTCGCCTTACAGCGCCGTGGCCCACACCCATCACCTCGGGCTGCATGACCTGTATGGCTGCTCTTATCCGCGCCGCAATCCATCCACCGACATCGGTTTGGGACGCTCATTTCGCCAGTACCGCACCGACTTGCATTGGGACCGTGCCGCGGCCTGTTGCGTACCCGACACCGATTGCGCCGATTGCCGCCACTACGCGGCCGGCAGCGCCGTGGTGACGGCACGCCTCTTCCGCCACGCCACCGATCCGGACACCTTCAACGCCTGGTTGGACTATGTCGATACCTATCTGGCGGTGTGGGTCACCGGCTACGCCAAGGGACCCAACCTTTGCAAGGTTCCCGTGCCACCGCCCGGGTTTGATCTGTTCTGAGTCCAAGATGTGACCGGATCCGATATATGAGGAGTACCACGATGAAGACCGTCAGTTCGCTGCTGGATGACCACTGGTATGAACGCTACAAGAAGATCTCCAAGCTCAACATCCGCAGCTCCATTTACGACGTCACCAACCGTTGCAACCTGCGTTGCAAAGGCTGTTTTTTCTTCTCGTCCGGCGAGCACGAGGCCGCGCCCGAGCAGATGGACATCCGGCATTGGGACACCTTCGTCGACAAGGAGATGGCCCGGGGGGTCAACCTGGCCATCCTGATCGGCGGCGAACCCACCCTGTGTCTGGACCGGGTGGAGGCGTTCTATAAACGGCTGCCCACCTTTTGCGCCACCAATGGTTTGATCAAGGTGCCCCGGGACCGCTTTCCGGACATGATGATCGGCATTTCTTTATGGGGCGACGAGGAGGCGGAACGGGTGCTGCGGGGCAAGGATACATTTGCCATTTCCAGTGGTCACTACGCCGGCGATCCCCATGTCTACTACCTGTACACCATCACCCCCCGGCAGATCGGGCAGACCGAGCGGGTCATCCGCAAAATCCGCGACGTGGGATTGAAGGTGCACATGCAGTTGCTCTCCAATGACGAAGGGGTGGACGGCTTTTCCTGGCAGCCCGAAGAGTTGATCGCCATCCGGGCCGAGATGGACGCCATGCTGGACGCCTATCCCGGCACGGTCATCTCGTCCAAGTACTACCACGAGATCATCACCACCGGAAAAATGCTGGGCCGGCCGTTCGGCTGGATGGAGTGCCCTTCGGTAACCCAGCCCCTGGACCACCGCAACCCCGCGCCCCGACGGTTGGCCAACTTCATCCGCTGGGCCTCGGACTTGCAGACCATGCACCGCTGCTGCACCTCCGAGACCCGGGACTGCACCACCTGCAAGGATGGCGCGGCCCATATGAGCTGGGTGATGGTCAACAAGCGCGCCCACATGCGCACGACCCGGGATTTGCACAATTGGATCGAGGTGTATGAAATGTTCGCCAAGCTTTACCAGTTCCTGCCCTGGTAGCGCCCTGGTGCTTGGTTTCCTAAAAAGTCGTTTTTCTGGAGTATCGTGGACCCCAAACGCGCGGTAATCATCGGCTATGACGCGATTTCTCCCCTGGGCATCGACCTGGAGGCGCAGTGGGGTGCGGCCCTGGCCGGTCAAAGCGGGGTGGGTCCCTTGACCCGTTTCACACCCGCCGCTGATTTCCCTGTGAAGATCGCCGGGCAGGTGCCCGACATCGACCATCTGCCCCATCCCTTTCTTAAGCCCCGGGAGCAAGCCCGCTGGCCATCGCCCATATTCAAATACGCCCTGCTCACCGTGGATCGCGCCCTGGCGCGCAGCGCCCTGGTGATCACCCCCCAACTGGCCCCCCGCGTGGCCATTACCTACAGTTCGGCCGTGGGGGGGCTGGATGCAGTGCTCGACGCTGATCGTAAGTTGACGGCGCACGGTACACTACCGCTGCCGTGTGCCAATCCCAATGCCTGCATCAACATGGTGACCGGCAAGGTGTCCATGCACACCGGGGCCACCGGGCCCATCATGAGCACCATCACCGCTTGTGCCACCGGGGTTACCTCGATGATCACGGGTGCCATGCTGCTGGCCCAGGACCAGGCCGATGTGGTGCTTTGCGGGGCGGTGGATTTCGCGTTGGTGGCGCCCATCGTGGCCGGGTTTGCCACCATGAACGGCGCGTATACGCCCAAGGAGGGTCAGCCGGACGAGGATCCGGCCCATGCCAGCCGGCCGTTTTCCATCCACCGGCGGGGATTCGTGGTCTCCGAAGGCGCCGGATGCATCATTCTGGCCGGCGAGGCGTTCGCCCGGGCCCACGGGCTCGCCTATGACCTGGCCATCGGCGGATGGAGCATGACCTCGGATGCCCACCATTTCGTGGCGCCCCATTTAGATACTGTGCGCCGCTGCATCCAGGAGAGTATCGTTCGGGCCGGTCTCGCACCCGGTGATCTGGACGCCGTCAATGCCCATGCCGCCGCCACCCGCGTGGGCGACAAGGTGGAGTATGATGCGTTAAAGGCGGTGTTCGGCAAGCGCCTGCCGCCGGTGACCGCCAACAAATCGCTGATCGGCCACGCCATGGGCGCTTCCAGCGCCATCGAGTCCATTTTTACCTTCCTGGGTATGCGGGACGGCTTGCTGCCGCCCACCATCAACTACCAGGCCGATCCGGATCTGCCCATCGATTGCGTGGCCGAGGGGCGCCGGAAAGTGAGCCAGACCCATGTGCTGAAAAATGCCTTCGGTTTCGGGGGTTGCAACGCATGCATCGTTTTTGAGAGGATTAAATGAAAGCACCCCTCAATCGCAAGGTCTACGTTATCGGTTACGATGCCGCCACTGCACTCGGCAGTACCTTCACGGCTACCTGGCAGCGGGCGGTGCGCGGAGAGGCGGGGTTCCGGCGGGTAACTCGCTGTCAAACCACCTCCCGCAGCAACGTGGTGGGGGAGATCCCCGACTGGGATCCCTTGGCTTTCGATTTTATCGAGGCCCGCGACGCCCGCAACTGGAACGCCGATTTTGTTTTCCTGACCATGGTGCTTTGTCAGCGGGCGCTGGCCCATGCCGGCCTGCCGATGGATGCCGAAACCGCTCCGCGCACGGCGTGCCTGGTGGGTTCGGCGCTCAACGGCAGCGACGCGCTGCGCATCGCCATTGACAACTACACCCGGCATGGCGCCACCAAGGTCAGCCCCTATTTGTTGCCCAACCTGTGCGCCAACCTGCCGGCGGGCAAGGCCGGCATGCAGTTGGGATTCACCGGACCGATCTTTTCCCCCCAGGGGGCCTGCGCCTCGGGCAACCACGCCATTGCGCTGGGGGCCCGCATGATTCGGGATGGCGACTGCGATTTCGTCATCGCCGGCGGTGTGGAGACCTGCCTGATTCCCGAGATCATACAGGGTTTCGCCAATATGTGGGCCACCATCAAGGTGGAGCCCGGCGATAGGGCTTTCAATGACCCTACCCAGGCTTCCCGACCGTTCAGCATCGACCGTAAGGGGTTTGTGCTGGCCGAAGGGGCCGGCGCCCTGGTGCTGGCCGCCGAGGACCGTGCGGCTGCACTGGGTTTGACTCCCAAAGCCGAAGTGGCGGGGGTGGGTTGGAGTTCCGATGCCCATCATTTCACCCTGCCCCACAAGGCGACCATCATCCGGGCCATGGCCGAGGCCATCGATGATGCCGGTTTGACCCCCGGGGACATCCCCCACGTCAATGCCCACGGCACCTCCACGCCCAAAGGGGACAAAGTGGAGGTCGAGTGCCTGCGCAGTGTATTCGGTTCTCGATTGCATCAGATTCCGGTGACCGCCACCAAGTCCCAGGTCGGTCACACACTGGGGGCGGCGGCGGCCGTCGAGGCGGCTCTGGGCATCGAAGCCATGCACCAGGGCATCCTGCTGCCCACCGCCAACCACATTCCCGATCCCGACCTGGACGATCTGGACGTGGTTCCGAATCAAGCCCGACGTCAACGCTACGAGCACTTTCTTTCCAACGCTTTCGGGTTTGGTGGCACCAACTGTTGCATCGTTTTCAGGGGGGTGTGAGGTGCGGCCGAAACCCTTCGTGCCCCAAGCCTTGAACGGGCAGAAACAGGACCCTTACGTGCGCGATGCCACCACCGGACTGGTGTGGCACCGTTGCACCCTGCGCACCCTCTACGCCGACACCGATCGTTCCAAGGTGGTGTACCACGCCAACTACCTGCGTTACTTCGAGTTCGGACGGGCGTCTTTAATGCGCGAGGCGGCCTATCCTTACCGTGAGATCGAGGACAGCGGCTTTGTCTATCCCATCATTTCCACGGGGATCGACTTCTTCCGGCCGCTGCATTACGATGACGCCATGCTGGTCCACACCCGGCCGGGACCCATGGAGCGCGTTAAGCTGCGTTTCGATTACATTATCACCCACCAGGAGAGCGGCGATATCGTCTGCATCGGATTCACCCGGCATTGCGCGGTGAACGCCAAGGGTACTCCGGTGGCCATTGACCCCAAAACGGTGCGCCTGTGGGAGATCTTTCCGAAGTAGGCGCCGGCGAGCGCCGGGCAGTGACCATCCATGGACCGTCCAGCTGGGGCGACCATCGTTTCCAGGACCGCGCGGTGCTGCCCGCTGTGGAGGCCATGCAACTGCTGGCCAATGAATGCCAACGGTACCGACCGGCCATGAACGTGCACCGCATCGGTCGGGCGCGCTTCGATAAATTCCTGGCGTTGCCTCCGGACGGCGGCCCGGTGGACGCTTATTGCGATCTGGTGCATCTGCCGGACGGCGGCTTGAGAACCGCCCTGCTCACCCGGGTCCAGGCCCGTTCGGCGCGCATCAGTCGCGTAGTCACCCACGCCCGGGTTGATTTTCTACCCGACGACGGTACCCCTGCGCCCCGGAAGGGCAATCCCTCTGCGCCCCTGGCCGAAGACTGTTTCAAGGTGGATCCGCCGTTGATCTACAGTCAGTTGGTGCCCTTCGGCCCCGCCTATCGGAATATTGTCCAACCGCTGATGCTCAACCGGCGCGGCGCCCGGGCCGTTATCCAGGCGCCGGATCATCTTCCGTCCGTGGGCAGCCTCGGCTCGCCCTACGTCCTGGATGCCGCCTTTCATGCCGCTTGTGTGTGGGGTCAACGCTTCGCCGGAGTGGTGGCTTTTCCCGTGGCCCTGGCCGAGCGCCGTATCCTGGCCCCGACCCGGCCGGGCGGCGAGTACATCGGCCGTATTCGGCCCCTTGGCCAGGAGGAAGGGATGCTGCGGTTCGACCTGGATATTACCGACCCCCACGGGCAATGGTATGAATGGGTGCGCGGGGTGGACATGCGCGACGTGAGCGGCGGGCGACTGAAGCCCCCGGGCTGGATTCGCCGGGGTGGCTCGAAAAAGGAGTGCCGATAGAGGCCTGTTCGATGCTTTTCACTCAATTGACCATCGATACCTTCCCCCTGGCCGGCTTTCTGTTCGGAATGGCACTGGCCTACCTGGCCGGATCGGTCAACTTTGCCATCGCCCTGTTCCTTTTGCTCGGACGGGAAGACCCGCGCCATCGGTTCAGCGGCAATCCGGGCGTTTCCAACGTTTATCGCCAAGCCGGCGCGCCCCTGGCGGCACTGGTGCTGCTGTTGGATGTGGGTCGGGCCGTGGCCGTGGCGCTGCTGGCGGTCCATTTCTGGCCCGTTCCGTTGGTACCTTGGGCGGGTTGGGCCTTGATCCTGGGAACGCGCTACCCCTGTCTCCATCAGTTTCAAGGCGGCAAGGGAGTGGCCAACTACATCGGCTTTTGCGGGGCCCTGATGCCACTTTCCACTGCGCTGGCGCTGGTTGTGTACCTGATCGTGTTTGCGTTTTTCAGGCGTTCCTTCATCGGCTCATTCGGTCTGCTGGCGGTTCTGGCCGCCGCCGGTCTGGTTCGCTGGTGGCCCGAGGCAGTGGGCATGGCCGCCGTAATAGTCACCGTCGGGATGATCGTCTGGTTTCACCGGGGTAATATTCGCGCTTGGCGGCAACTGCCCTCATCCCCCGCCACCTGAATCGCGCTGCCGGTCGATCGGGTCATGGAACGGTGTTGTCGATCGGCGCGAGCGGCTTCCAGCCGCAATGGGTGCGCACGGCGATGCGTGCCCGCACCATTGCGTTTACAACTTTGCGGGCGAACCATTGCCATTGCCATTACCATTGCAGTTTCGCCAGCAGAGTGGATCCGAAGCCAGGTAATCGCCGGTGAGTTGGTATGCGGCGCCCCGACAGCCGTAGCACTCCTCGGCGCGGTCGCATTCGTGGCAGGCACCTTTGATGGTGTGGCGGTGGTCTTTGAGATCCTTGAGGACCTGGCTGCCGGCCAGGATCTGCGCCAGGGGCTGCTGGCGGATGTTGCCCAACGGGATAGTGACACCCACACAGGGCATGACGAATCCCTGGGCGTTAACCAGACAGGAGAATTTGTGGCGCATGCATTTGTTGCCCACCAGGGGCGGTTGGATATCCCACTGCTGGCCGAAAAGGCGGCGATCCAGATCGGCAATTTGCCTGAAGAACCGTTCCAGTTCCATGGGTTCAACATACAACCAGTCATTGCTGCGAGCATTGGACTGGGGGGTGATGACTTCAAAATAGGGCGCTATCCCCTGCTCCCGCAGCCACTGCCACATCTGCGGCAGTTCGGCGATGTTCTGGCGGCAGATAATGGAACTGACCGCCAGGAAGTGGTCTTTGGAGGGATAACCGGCCGCTTTGAGATAATCCAGGGCGTTGTGGATGATCCGATGGGCCCCCGGATGGCCCGAAAGCTGGTCCTGCAACGCCGCATCGAAGCTGTTCATCTTCATCACCACCCGGACCTGCATGTCGTATAGCTGCCGGGCAAACGGGGCGGTGACGCCGCTGCCGTTGGTGAACATCTCTACCTCCAGGCCCTCGTCACGAATAAAACGGATCAGCTCGAGGGTGTGCGGATAGATGGACGGTTCACCGCCCAGGATGATGATCTTTCGGGCCCCGAGCGATTTGGCCTGCAGGATGGTATCCCGAATTTCGGCCGGCGAAAGCTCGTTTTTGAGTTGGTCTTCCTGGGGGACATAACAATAGGGACAGCGGAAATTGCAGCGCAGGCTGAATTCGATTTCCATTGAAAGCAACCGCCCGTGGCGGACCGCCTCGGCAATGGCTTGCGGGGAAAATTCAAAGTTTGTGATGGGTGCGGGATGTCTGTTCACCATAACCAGTTCCGTGGGTTGATATCCATTTGCAGCAAAACCACTATAAATATATAGCCAGGTGCAGGCTGTCAAGGATGGTTTTTCCAAAGTGTTTTGCCAAAGTTGTCAAACCTTTCCATGCATGCTACTTTCGCCTCTTTCAATCACCGACGTGCCCACTGGAAGCGGCATGTGACCGGAGCGTCCATCGTGAACCAAAGAACACCCATTGTCAGAAGTGAGACCGAGCTCAACCAGTGGATCGGACGCATCGTGGCCGGGCCGGTGCGGGCGGCGCGGGATTTTGTCATCGACCAGACGACATACGCTGACCTGTATGCCATGGCCGCCCACCTGAGGCCGCTGTTTAAACCAGGGGCCGGCGCACCGCCGGTTTGCCTGTGCGCGGAGGACAAGTCGGTGGTGGCGGCGGCGCTGTTGTCTTCCCTCGTGGGCGGTCCGGCGTTGGTGTTGCCTTACAGTCTGGAACCCGGTGTGCTGGAAGAGGTGCGGGCCCTGACCGGGTTTGACCACGCGGTGGTGGATGGGCCGCGCGTTTTGCCGGAGGGGGTGACGGCTCTTCAGCCCCGCGTTGGCGAGGGCCGTTGGCCCGCGGCCGAAGGTTTGATACACAAGGCGCCGGCGACGGAATGGGTGCGGCTCTTTACCGGTGGCTCCACCGGCGCCCCCCGGATGTGGTCCAAGAGCGTGCGTAATCTGCTGGCCGAAGCCATTGCCATCATTGACTACTACCAGGTCACCGATGCGGACCGCATGGTGGCCACCGTCAGCCCCACCCATATCTACGGTCTGCTTTATGCAATCCTGGCCCCTCTGCTGGCCCATGCCGCGGTGGCAGCGCCTGCGCCGTCGTTTCCGGCGGAAATCGAGACGGTGCTCGATAAAGCCGCTGCCACGGTCCTGATCAGTGTGCCGGCCCACTATCGGGCTTTGAACGGTCACCCCCTGGCGCCGAAGCATTTGCGGCTGGCTTTTTCATCCGCCGGCATGCTGGCGGCCGAGGATGCCGCGGCCTTCAGCGCGCAAACCGGTGTGGGGGTTGCCGAAATCTACGGCTCCACAGAAACCGGTGGCATTGCCGCGCGCGTGCGGGCCGCCGGCGAGACCGATTTCAAACCCTATGGCACGGTGGATGTGCGCATCGTCGGCGAACGGCTGCGGGTGCGGTCCGAGTATCTGTCACCGGGCCTGGCCGATTCGGACAACGGCTATTTCACCATGGGGGATCGGGCGGCGGCCACCCCCAACGGACGGTTTATGCTGCTGGGCAGGGTGGACGGCATCGTCAAGGTAGGCGGCAAGCGCGTGGATCTGGAAGCGGTGCGCCAGGCGCTCAAGGACCAGTCCGGTGTTCGTGACGCTTTGGTGATCGCCTTGTCCGTAGGGCGGGCCAGGGAAAACCAGATTGTGGCCTTGGTGGAAGGGGAGACGACCGTTGCCGATCTGAATCGGGCGCTGGCGGAGATGCTGGAGCCGTATGCCCGACCCCGGGGAATAAAGGTGGTGGACCGGATTCCGCTGACCGCTGCCGGCAAATATGACCGCAAGCAAATCGAAGCCCTGTTTCATATCTGTCGTCCATCCGGAACCTGATTTTTCCATTCCGGTCGGGGCTTGCCCGCCATGAAGAAGGCGGCGATGGAGAGGATGTAGGCGATGGTGAAACCGACGAGGGCCAAACGGTAGTCCCCCAGCCAGTCGAAGATTACGCCGGATAGATAGGTGCCCAGGGCGCCGCCGATGGAGTTGCCGACCCACAAAACCCCCAGCAGAAATCCATAGGACCGCAGCCCGTAATAGTGCCCCACCACCAGGGGCATCAGCACCACGATGCCCCCCATGCCGAAACCGAAGGTGACGGCATAAATCCAGATAATGGCGGGTGTCGGGGGGTACAGCAGCAGAACCAGGGCCAGGGCTTGCAATCCGAAGCACAGCAGCATGACATAACAAAAAGACAACGATTCGGAGATGCGGCCGAAGCCCAGTTTGCCCAGTCCGCCAATGCCGGCGGTGAGTCCTAAAGCGGCGGCGGCGGCCGCTTCGGATACACCCGTATCCATCAGCAGGGGCACTTGGTGCTGCAAGACACCCATCTGGGCCATGGGGGCCAGAAAAAAGGCGATGAAAATGTACCAGAAGGATTGGCTTCGCATTACGCTGTCGGCCGGCCACCCGGTGATCCAGGTGTCTGGGGCCACGCCGCGGTGTGGACCGCCAGAGTACTTTTCAGGGGCATTGTCGGGGCGCAGCCCCATGTCGGCAGGCCGGTCCACGATCACGAACTGGATCACCGGCACCCCCACGGCCCACACCAGCAGGCCGATGATCAGGAAGGCGGTTTTCCAGCCGTGGGCTGCCGTGATCCATCCCACGCCCGGCGCCAGCAGGAAACCGCCGGCCGATATGCCCACCAGGGCGAATCCGATGGCGGTGCCGCGCCGCTTGTCGAACCAGCTGGAAAGCAAACTGCTGACGGGGATGACGCCAATGCCGCAGACAGCGGTCGCCAGCAGGGCGTAGATGGTGTAAAAGTACCACAGCGAGCGGGTTTGGCTCACCAGCAGGAAACAGGCCCCGGCGAATATGGCACAAACGCGCATGACGCGTTTAGGACCGTATTTCTGGATCAATTGGCCCAATGGCGGTCCTGCGAGGCCACCGACGATCAAGTAGATCGACATGGTCAGGGAGATGGCCGCCCGGTCCCAGCCGAACTCGTTTTCGATGGGTCGGATGAAGATACTGAAGGAGTAAAAACCGGCCCCGGCAAACAGCAGGCAAAGCACAAAGCAGGCCGCGACAATATACCATCCGTAGAATAGGGTCTGTTTGGGCATCGTTGGCGGCTACGGCTTCTCTGGTGGTTGTTGGCTTATAAGCCGTTGCAGCTTTTGCACCAGGGGACCATCCGAACGCCAGATATGGCAGGTGTTGATGACCGACCGCAGTTTTTTCATGGGATAGACTCCGCCCGCCGGGGCTTGGCGCGACATGGCGGCATACGCGCCCTGAACGGCGGCCGAGGCCATTGCCCTTGCCAGGGCCACAAGATGGGCACAGCCGCTGGGTCCGCCGACCAGTTGATGCACTCTGGCGGTGAAGCCGCCCGTGATGCGCTCACCTTTGAGCGGCAGGATCGAATCCAGGGCATCGCGGCACTCCAGGTTGGGCACCGTTGTCATCTGCGCCTCGAGATCTTCGATGGCCAGTTTGGGCCCGCCGATCACCATGCGCAGGGTCATGTCATGCACGATGCCCGGCGGCCGGTGTTCGCCGAACAGGTTGTGGGAGGGAAAGAACCGTTCATCCACCAGGCGGCCTTCCAGCACGATGGCATCCGGCCGATACGCGTAGGATGTCATTTGGATGCTGCGGGTATGCAGCTTTTCGTGTGCGTTGTGATCAAAATCCATCCATTGGCCTCATCAGGTTTGCACCTTCCTCTTTCAATCAGCTTAGCAGAATCGCCATGAGACAGCAATTGAGGATAACCTCCGGTTGCTTTATCAGACTGGATGGGCTATCGTTCCAACAGGTTATAAGTTCGCACAGATGCTTTCCACCCTTCTCGGCCATAAGGTGACCACCATTGCGCGGGTTTCGAAGCAAGATCGCATTATACGTGGCCTTCCTGCTGCTGCTGTCGGCCCTGATCACCGACATCCTGGCCGTGCTGTTTGCCCAGGGTGTTCTGGTCCGTGATCATCTGGGGCAGCAACGACGCCAGATGGAGATCATGGGCCGGTTGATCGTGATGCCGCCCTTTGCTCCCGAACAGCAATCTCCCGCCGAGCGCGCATTTGCCGCATCGGGCATACTGCGCGAGGCGGGGTGGCCGGCGCTGTTGCTGGTGGACCATGAAGGTCGCACCCTTTTCGAGCGTACCAGCGGGAAGTATGAAGACTCGCTTTTACGCAAGACTGCCGCCAGCGCATTGCGCACCGGAGTTGTGGCCAATGACAACCTGGGGACCACCTGGGCGGTCTTCTGGTGGCATCCCCAGGCGGTGCTGATCGCCATTCCCCTGGCCGATCAGGGCCGCACGCATGGGGCCCTGGCTGCCGTCATACCCCTTGAGGGGGTTTACACCTCATTGCGCCAGTACAACAAGCCGGTGCTGATATTGATGTTGTTCAACACGGTGGTATTGAGCCTGGCGGGTATCTACCGTATTTTCCGCATTTATCTGCGCCCCATCGACCGCATCGTGCGCCAGGCCGATGCCTATCGTGAGGAAGATGACCTCTTTTTCACCTTTCGGCGTGAAGACAGCGAGTTGAACCGTCTTTCGTCGGCCTTGAACCGGATGCTCAAAAGAATTGCTGAAGACCAGCAGACACTCCGGCAGACCGTTGCCCGTCTCGAACAGACCAATGCCGAACTGCAGCAGGCCCAGAATGAAATCATCCGATCCGAAAAAATGGCTGCCGTCGGGCGACTGGCAGCCGGTATCGCCCACGAAATCGGCAATCCCATCGGCATCGTGCTCGGCTACCTCGACCTGCTCAAGCGGTCCGACCTGGAACCCCACGAACATGACGATTTCGCCCGGCGGGCCGAGGATGAAATCCAGCGCATCAACACCATCATCTCCCAATTGCTGGACCTGGCCCGTCCGAAGGAAAGCGGTGCCCACCATGTGTCGGCCCATCAGGTGATCGAAGATATGGCGGCGGTCATGGCCCACCAGCCCATGATGGCCGGGATCGATCTTCAGATCCAGCTGAACGCTGCCAAGGATCGCCTATGGGCCAATGGCGACCAACTGCGCCAGGTGCTGCTCAACCTGCTGCTCAATGCCGGCGATGCCATCCACGATGCCGGCCGTGCAGATGCGGGGCGGATCGCCATCACCACCGAGAATTTGATCCGCGAAAGCGCACCACAGGGCGGGCAGTGGCTGACTGTGGCCGTTGAGGACAACGGCGCGGGGATCGCTGCCGATCAGGTGGATAACATCTTCGATCCCTTTTATACCACCAAACCCCCGGGCCGGGGGACCGGATTGGGATTGGCCGTCAGCTATATGATCGTCGAGCAGATGGGAGGCACCATCGTCGTGGACAGCCGTTCCGGCCAGGGCGCCAGTCTGACGCTACACCTGCCCCTGGCCCGAACGGAGATGGAACGCCCCTCGCATTCTCCGGCCGCCACTTCTCCGACGCGTGATACCTTATGAATGCCGCCAGCGGACAAGCCCACATCCTGATCGTGGATGATGAGGAAAACATGCGCCACATGCTTTCCAATATGCTCAAGCGGGACGGCTACGCCGTAGCGACGGCCGCTGACGGCCAGCAAGCGCTCTCCCACTTGCAGACCCATGGGGCGGATTATGTGTTGTGCGACATTCGAATGCCCGGCATGGATGGCATGGCCTTTTTAAAAGCGGTTCAATCCGCGAACCAGACACCGACCATCATCATGATGTCGGCCTATGGGACCATTGATCTGGCTGTTGAAGCCATGCGTCTGGGCGCTTACGATTTTATCTCCAAGCCGTTCAAAAGCGACGAGGTGCGCCTGGCCATTAAAAAGGCCGAGGAGCGGGATCGGCTCAAAAAAGAGAATTTGC
>JAGTVD010000299.1 GCA_018224505.1 Desulfatitalea sp.
ATGCTGTCGCGGCCGGGTGCCGGGCCCTGGGTGAAGGGCGGCCGATCTATGTCGATGCCCACATGATCCGTTCCGGGATCTCCACGGTGCGGCTGCGGGCCGTGTGCCCCCGCTATGACCGGCAGCAAATCCACTGTCACGTGGCCGATCCGGATGTGGCGGCCACGGCAAGCGCAAGCGGCCTGCCGCGGGCCGTGGCCGCCATCCGAAAGGCGCGTGCAATCCTGGACGGCGCCATCGTGGCGGTGGGCAACTCGCCGACGGCATTGCTCGAACTGAACCGCATGGTCATCGAAGAGGGCATCCGTCCAGCCCTGGTGGTTGCCGTGCCGGTGGGTTTTGTGCATGTGGTGGAGAGCAAGGAAGAGCTGATGGGGCTGGACGTGCCTCAGATTGTGGTCGCCGGCCGGCGGGGGGGCAGTCCCCTGGCGGTGAGTGTGATCCATGCCCTCTGCGCCCTGGCCGAAGGGGTACGACCGGCCGCGGAGGACAGGGATGGGGCGGTGGACGATTTCGACGCCGTGATCCTCCTGGGCCACGGCAGCCGGGTGCCGGATGCCGGGCAGTCCATGCAGCGGTTGGCCGCATCCCTTAAAGACGGCGGGCGTTATCCCGTGGTGGCTTGCTGCAATATGTCACGGTTGGGGCCGCACTTCGAGGAGACCTTCGAAGCGTTGGTTCAGCAGGGGGCGCGGCAGGTGCTGGTGCTGCCCTATTTTCTGCACGACGGCTTGCACATCCGGCTGGACATTCCCGCCATGATGCAGGCTGCCGCGGCGCAACATCCCCATGTGGGGCTGGTGTTCGGTCCCAACCTGGGATTCGATCCGTTGCTGGTGGAGCTGGTGGAACGACGCATCGCTCAATCGCGAGGCTTTCCGGATGTGCGCCGGCTGACGCTGCCGGGCGAGACAGACTATCCGGTGCCGCCGGGACAGTGTGAGTTCGTGCCCATGCCGCCGGAGGAGGCGGCCAAGTGGAGAAAAGGACAGTGTTAGGTGTCAAGTGCCGGTATGCTGTCGATTGGACAGCGGTTTGGGTTTGTTTTTGCAGTGGGCAATAACAAGAAGGGGAGGCGCAATGATGAGAGGTGTTGTCCGTGGTCCATGCATTCCAATAGCCCTGTTGATCCTTGTGGCGGGGTTGGCCGTGCCTGTGCGGGCCCATGCCATGCATATCGCCGAGGGGATTTTGCCGGCGGGCCATGCCGCGCTGTGGTTTCTGGTGAGTGTACCCTTTGTACTCTGGGGGTTGCGGGAGATCCGGCTGCGGTCCGCCGCGGCGCCCCACTATAAACCCTTCGTGGCGCTGGTGGGGGCGGCGGTGTTTATCATTTCCTGCATGCCGATTCCCGTGCCCATCGCCGGCTCCTGCGCCCATCCGGTGGGCACGGGGCTGGCCGCCATCCTGATCGGTCCGGCCCCTGCGGTGGTGCTGGCCAGCATCGCTCTGGCCCTCCAGGCGCTTTTCATGGCCCATGGGGGACTGACCACCCTGGGGGCCAATGTCGTGGCCATGGGCGTGGCCGGGGCGTTTAGCGGGTATGCCATTTTTCTTCTTGCCCGTCGACTGGGCCTGCCCCTGCTGGTGGCCGCCTTCCTGGCCGGCCTGCTTTCCGACTGGGCCACCTATGCCGCCACCTCGGCAGTTTTGACCGTCGCCCTGCATGAACCGGGGGGATTCAGCACCATGCTCCAGTTGATACTGGTGGCCTTCATGCCCACTCAAGTGCCTCTGGGGATTCTCGAAGGGGTATTGGCGGCCGGCGCCTTGCGCTTTGTGCAGGCACGCATGCCGGTGTTGATCAAGGGGCTGCAGCCCACGGGAGGTGCCGTATGAAAAAGATCATTCGGACATGTGCCGCCGTGCTACTGCTGGCGGTTATGGTTTGGGGTGCGCTGCAATTCTCGAACGCAGAATGGAGCGGGGTGGACGAAACGGTGGTGGCGCATTTCGCCGAAGCGGCCGGCCGTGAACCGCGGGACCCGCTGATCAATACCGACCAGGGCGACCTGCTGCTGTTCGTCTTTCTCGTGGCCGGGGCGTGCGGTGGTTTTGTGGCCGGTTACGCCTATCATGCGCTTTTCGGCACCCGCAGGAAAGCCATCAACGCATGAGCGGCGGCTTCGATCTCTTTTTCGATTACTTCGCCCGAAGGGACAATCGCCTCCGGCGGTTTGACCCCCGGGTGAAGATGGGTGTCGTGGCGGCGCTTTTCGCCGCGATTCTCCTTTCCACCCGGCCGCCGCTGCCGGCGATGGTGTCGGTGGTCGCCCTGGGGAGTTTACTGCTGATTGGCATTCCTTTGGGCTTGATCGGCCGTCGGCTGTTGGCGCCTCTGGGCATCGTGATTGCCCTGGTGCTGATTCAGGGGCTGTTGGTAGGCGAAACGGTGCTGGCGGCGTTCCCGGTTGCCGGGTGGGAAGTGGCCCTGCACAGGGAAGGGTTGGTCCGGGGTGCGGGCATGGCCCTGCGGGTCTGGGGCGCTTTCAGCGTGCTGCTGCTGTTCAGCGCCGTCACGCCGGCCCACGAGATGTTCCGGGCGCTGCGCTGGTGCCGCATGCCCCATTTGTGGGTGGAGATCGCCATGCTGGTCTATCGTTATATCTTCGTATTGCTTGAGGAGGCCTCCGAGATGGTGGCGGCCCAGCGGGTGCGCTTGGGGTACGCCGGTTTCGGCAACGGCTTGCGCTCGGCCGGCACTCTGACGGGGGCCGTGGTGGTGCGGGCCATGGAGCAGAGCCTGCGTACCCACGAGGCCATGGTGGCGCGGGGCTACACCGACGTTTTCCCGTTCGGGCCCTTGCCGCCCATGGGCAGACGGGCCTGGGGCGCACTGGCGGGTGTTGTGGCAGTGGTCGGCATTTTATACTGGTTTTTGGAACGGGGGTTGGCATGAGTGCTGCCTTTTCGGCGCCGGCGTTGGCCTGCCGTTCGGTGAGCTTTAGGTATCCGGAGGGCAGCCAGGCTTTGGTGGATATCGATCTTGCAGTGGCCCCGGGCGAGTTCGTGGCCTTGCTGGCGGCTAACGGGTCCGGCAAGACAACCCTGATCAAGGTCCTGGCCGGTCTACTGGCGCCCACGGCGGGCACGGTGCGGATCGACGGCAGCGACATCCGGCAAATGCCGGCCAAGGCGTTGTACCGGCGGGTGGGATTGCTGGTCCAAAACCCCAAGGACCAGCTGTTCGGCGCCACGGTGGCCGAGGATGTGGCCTTCGGCCCGCGCAATCTGGGTTTGGACGAAGCGCAGGTGCAGGAACGGGTGGCGGCGGCCCTGGCGGCGGTGGGCGCCGCCCACCTTCGGGAACGGGCCATCCACCACTTGAGTTTCGGCGAGCAGAAGCGGGCGGCCCTGGCCGGCGTGCTGGCCATGCAACCCGCCATCCTGTTGCTGGACGAGCCCACCGCCGGCATGGATCCGGCCGGCGAAACCCGGATGATCGATTTTCTGTACCGGTTAAACCGGGAACACGGGCTCACCGTGATCTTCGCCACGCACTCGGTGGACATGTTGCCGCTCATCGCTCACCGCATCTGCGTGCTCGAGCACGGCCGGGTGATTCAGTGCGACGCGCCCCGGGCCGTCTTCCAGGCCCCTGATATTCTGGCCCGGGCCGGATTGCGGTTGCCTTACATCTCCGTGCTGTTCGACGAAATGCACCGCCACGACGGGTTTTGCCTGGATCGCCTGCCGCTGACGGTGCGCGAAGCCCGCCAGGCACTGCTCGATCTGCTGGCCGGTCCGTCGGACCCTTCGGCCGCTGCGGCGGTGCGCCATGGCTGATCTGCGCTGGGGATACACCACCGGCGCCTGCGCCGCGGCCGCGGCCAAAGCGGCCCTGATGCGGCTGGTGGGGGAGGTGGGACCGTTGACCTCGGTGACGCTCACGTTGCCCGGCGGGCAGCGGCACACCTTGCCCCTGGCCTTTGCCCGCACCACCGCCGAAGGGGCTGAAGCCGCGCTGGTCAAGGATGCGGGGGACGACCCCGATGTGACCCACGGCGCCCTGGTGATGGCCCGGGTGTGCTGGACCGATGGTGGTGAAGTGTTGTTTTGCGCCGGTGATGGTGTCGGTACGGTGACCAAACCGGGACTCTCCATTGCGCCGGGCGAGCCGGCCATCAACCCCGGCCCCCGTCGCATGATCCGCCAGGCCCTGGCGGAGGTTAGCGACCGGCCGGTGCAGGTCAGCGTGTCCATTGCCGGCGGCCGGGAGCTGGCCGCGAAGACCTTCAATCCCCGGCTGGGCATCGAAAACGGGTTGTCGGTGCTGGGTACCACTGGGCGGGTACGGCCGTTCAGTTGCGCCGCACTGCGCTGCGCCCTGGCGTGTACCCTGGATGTGGCTCGGGCCTGCGGCGTGCGTGCGCCGGTGCTGGTACCTGGCCATATCGGCGAACAGGCCGCCCGGCGCATCCTGCTCACCACCCCCGAACAGGTGGTGGAGGTGGGCAATGAATGGGGATTTGTGCTTGGCCGCCTGGTGCGCTATGACTTTGAGCGGTTGCTGTTGTTGGGCCATCCCGGCAAGCTGGCCAAGTTGGCTGATGGTCAGTGGGATACCCACTCCGCCCGCTCGACCAGCCCGGTGGCGGCCGTGACGCGTATCGTCCAACCGCTGCTGGACACGCCGCTGCCCGCCAGTCCCACCACCGAGGGGATCTTCGGCGCCCTTGCCCCCCCGGTGCGTCGGCGGGCGGCCGACGCCGTGGCCTCTGCCGTGGCGGCGGCCGTGGCGGAGAAGATCGGCCGCCGGATGCCGGTGGTGGCGGCGTTGGTGGATATGAAGGGGGAGTGGTTGGGGAGTTCTGGCGGCTGGGATGGATGGGGCGGGTTTTAGGTGTTACGTTTTTAATGAAGGTCTTGTGTCCATTGGGGCAGGAGAATAGATCCAAAAATGGGTATTGATTCCGATCGATTGTCAATCACCATCATCGGCTGTGGCCCCGGCGCGTTTGAATATTTGACCGAGGCGGGGCGACGGGCCATCCGGGCGGCGGAGGTGTTGGTGGGTAGTGCGCGATTGCTGGATTTGCATGCGGCACCCGGCCAGGAGACCATCGTTTTCGGCAGCGATATTTCCGGTACGCTGGAACAGATCGAGCGGTCCCTGACGCGGCGGGCCGTGGCCGTGCTTGTCAGCGGCGATCCGGGGTTGTGCAGCCTGGCGCGGCCGGTGCTGCGCCGGTTCGGACGGGAGACGTGCCGGGTGATTCCCGGGGTGAGCGCCGTTCAGGCCGCGTTCGCTGCCGTGGGGGTGGATTGGCTGGATGCGGTCATTCTCGATGCCCATCACGCGCTGCCCTTAACGGACACCGAAGCGCTGGCCCGCCGGGAAAAGATTGCCGTGCTGGGCGGCCACCGTGAGGCTCTGGCGTGGATCGTCCGGTTGGGCGGGCGGCTTGGCAATGGATATACGGTGGTGGTGTGCGAGGATCTGACCATGCCCGGCGAGCGCATCCGCATTTTCGAACCGGGGGCTCCCATCGACGGTCCCGTGGCTTCCCGTACCATTGTGCTGTTTTTAAGAAAGGAACTGCTTTCATGACCCCTGGAACCCTCTACGGCATCGGTATCGGGCCGGGCGATCCGGACCTGATCACCATCAAGGGCGCCCAGCTGCTGGGCCGCTGCCGTCACCTGTTCGTTCCCAAAGCCCGGCAGGCCGCCGACAGCGTAGCCCTGGGCATCGTCCGCAAGCATCTGCAACCGGACACCACCATCCACGCGGTGCTTTTTCCCATGGTCACCGACGCCGCTGAACTGGAGACCCGCTGGCGCGAATCGGCCCGGCAGGTAGCGGCGGTGCTCGAACAGGGAGAGGATGCCTGCTTCGTCACTTTGGGCGACGCATTTCTCTACTCCACCTACATCTATCTGGTGCGCACGCTGCGCGAAGTACTGCCCGGGGCAACCATCGTCACAGTGCCGGGCATTACCGCCTTCAGCGCCGTGGCCGCGGCCACAGAGTTTCCCGTGGGCGAAGGCAAAATGCCGGTGACCATCGTGCCCACGGCCGACGATCTCAGCGCGGTGGACCGGGCCCTGGCCGGGCCGGGCACTGTGGTGTTGATGAAAATCGGCAAACGGCTGGATGCCGTCCTCGATCTGCTCGAACGGCACCAGGCCCTGGATGCCGGCGTCTTCGTGGCCCATGCGGGAATGGCCAACGAGGTGGTATCCACCGATCTGCGCGCGCTGCGCGGCAGGGGAGAAGGATTCGGTTATCTGTCCACCATTCTGGTCCGGGCGCAGCGGGGAGGGCGATCATGAAAGTTTACTTCGTCGGCGCCGGACCGGGGGATCCCGATCTGTTGACCCGCAAGGCCGAGCGATTGCTGCGCCATGCACGGGTGTGCATCTATGCCGGATCGCTGGTCAGCCCGATGGTGCTGGCCCTGCTGCCGCCGGAGGCCATGACCTACGACTCTGCCCATTTGAGCCTGGAAGAAACCGTCGCCATCGTGTTGGAAGCCCGGCAATCGGATCTGGATGTGGTGCGGCTGCACACCGGCGACCCATCGCTGTACAGCGCCACGGCCGAGCAGATGGCCGCTCTGGCGCACCATGGCATCGCCTGCGAGGTGGTGCCGGGGGTCAGCGCCTTTCAGGCGGCGGCGGCGGCTCTGGGTTGGGAGCTGACCTTGCCCGAGACCACCCAGAGTGTGGTGCTGACCCGCACGCCGGGCCGCACGCCCATGCCCGCCGGCGAGACGCTGGACCGTTTCGGGCGTTCGGGCGCCAC
>JAGTVD010000300.1 GCA_018224505.1 Desulfatitalea sp.
GGGCCGGTTCACCGGTAAGGGCCGACGTATCCAGGCGTGTGTCGCCGGAGAGCACTTCGCCGTCCAGGGCCACTTTTTCGCCCGGCCGCACCACAATGGTGTCGCCCACTTGCACCTGTTCCGGGCGCACCGCTTCCAGGCCGGCGGCGGTTTGGCGATGGGCCGTGTCCGGTCGGGACGAGAGCAGCGCGCGGATGGAGCGGCGGGAACGGGCCACGGCCAGGTTCTGGAGCAACTCGCCGGTTTTAAAAAAGATCATCACCGCCACGGCTTCGGCCACGGCATCGATGGCGAATGCCCCCACGGTGGCGATCACCATCAACACGTTCTCATCGAAAAAGTCGCCCCGGCGCACGGTGCGCAGCGCGCCGCGGTAGACATTGGCGCCGGCCAGCACATAGGCTGTCAAAGCCGGTATCAGGTGCAATCCCGGCACGCCCCATGCGCGCAGCCACTCCGCAAACAGCCAATGGCCGCCGAAGAGCAGCAGCGCCACGCCCAGCACGGTCAACTCCCGCTTCAATGCAAACGGGGTGCCCTGGGGCTCGGCGACGCCGCCGCGGTCGTCCAGAGCGGTGAGGGTTACGCCCGGCTCCAGGCGGGCAATGGTTGTGCGTACTGCGTCGAGATCATCGGCGTCCAGGTGGAGCCGCTGATTGGTGAAGTCCACCGCCGCGTGGCTCACTCCGGGCAGCTGATTCAGTGCCTCCTCGATCTTCAGGGCGCACATGGGACAGTCGATATTTTCGATGGCGAAACTGTTTCTCAAACGTTCTCTCCCAGTCCGGGTATCGATTCCCGGAGGTGATCCAGGCCGAATCGCAGCACGGTGCGGATGTGGTCGTCGTCCAGGCTGTAGAACACCACCTTGCCCTCCCGACGGCTGCGGATGATGCGCATCTGCCGCAGCGTCTTCAACTGCTGTGAGATGGCCGGCTGCTTCATGCGCAGCAGCATGCTCAGGTCGCAGACGCACATCTCCGCAATGCTCAAAGCCCACAGAATGCCCACCCGGGTCTTGTCGGCGAACAACTTGTAGAAATCCGCCAACTCGGCCAGTGCTGCATCAGGAGGCATCTGCCCGGAAACATGCCGCACGGTCATCGGGTGCAGCACATTGCACAAGGATGGCTCCGACCCTTGGGCTGCGGTCTTCATTCCGCTTTTGGATGGCATGGCGACGCTCCGTTCTTAACATATTAACAATTGCGCATATGTTAAAATGAAAGGGTGCCTCTGTCAAGTAAATAATCATCGGTATTGCCCTATCGCGGGCGGGGCGGTTACAATAAGTCGCAGAGGGTGTTCCAGGCAAGGCAACGATAACCACGATCCGGACCAATCCGGTCCGCGACAGTTATTGCAAGTACGGGGTTGAGCGGCCAATGAGCGATGATGCCAAAGTACAACGTCTGGAAATCGAGATTGCCGAACTGCGGCGGCGGTTGGCGGTGCTGATGGTCAATATCAACGGTATGGCCTACCGTTGCGCCAATGATGCGGCTTGGACCATGATCGACGTCAGTCCCGGCTCAGAAGCGCTGACCGGCTACCCGCCTGAATCGTTGATCGGCAACCGTCAGGTGGCCTATGGTGATCTGATCCATCCCGAAGACCGCCAGGCGGTTTGGGACGCTATCCAGGCCGCTCTTCAGCTGCGGGAAACGTTTCGGTTGGCATACCGCCTCCGCCACGCCGCCGGCAGCACCCGATGGGTATGGGAGCAGGGGTGCGGTGTATTCGCCGAAGACGGTACACTGCTGGCTCTCGAAGGCGTGGTCAGTGATATTTCCGAACGAATCGAGGTTCAGAAGACCCTGCAGGCCAGCGAGCGCAAGTACCGCTTGCTGGCGGACAACACACTGGACGCCATCTGGACCATGGATCTGGACCTGTTATTTACATACGTCAATCCGGCCAGCCTGGCCATCACCGGTTATGCGCCGGAGGCGTTTGTCGGCACCCATCTGCAGGATCACTGCGACCCGGAGAATTTTCAGAGGATGGCCGAGGCGGTCGCCCAGGGCATGATTGACGGTCCGCAAGGCAGCGGGGTCATTTTTGAAGCCGTGATGCTGCGCAAAAACCGGGAACCCTTTCCGGTGGAGATCCATGGCAAGGTGATTTTCGATGCGCACGGCCAACCGGTGGGCCTTCAGGGTATTACCCGCGATATCACCGATCGCCTGGCGGCCGAGCAGGAGCGCCGCAAGCTGCAGGAGCAGCTCTACCAGGCCCAGAAAATGGAGTCGGTGGGTCGCCTGGCCGGCGGCGTGGCCCACGATTTCAACAATCTGCTCTCGGTGGTTCTGGGTTACGGGGAGATGATTCTGGACGATTTGCCCATCGATCATCCCCACCATGACGCTTTGCACGAGATCCACAACGCCGCCAACCGGGCCAAGGTTTTGACGCGGCAGTTGCTGGCCTTCAGCCGCAAGCAGATTCTGGAGATGCAGACGGTGGACATCAATGGGGTGGTCACCGGTTTCCAGAAGCTGCTGCGTCGGATCATCGGCGAAGACATCGTCCTGGAATTCTCCCTGGATGCCGGCCCCCTGCGGGTGCGGGCCGACACCGCCCAACTCGAACAGGTGTTGCTCAACCTGGCGGTCAACGCCCGGGACGCCATGGTCGACGGGGGCACTTTGACCATCGAGACCGCCGCCGTTGCCCTGGACCCGGTATATGCCAACGGCAAAACGGGTGTTCGCCCCGGTCGTTACGCAATGATCGCCGTTACCGATACCGGCCCGGGCATGGACCGGGAGACGCTGGGCCACTTGTTCGAACCCTTCTTCACCACCAAGTCCAAGGATCAAGGTACCGGCCTGGGCCTGGCCACCTCCTACGGTATCGTCAAGCAGCATGAAGGCAACATATGGGCTTACAGCGAGTCCGGGCATGGGACTACCTTCAAGATCTACCTGCCGCTGACCGAGCAGCCGGTAGCCCGCCCCGACGATATGGATTCTCCCAAGACGCCTGTAACGACCGCTTCGTTGGCCACGGTGTTGGTGGTGGAAGACGACCTCGCGGTGCGGCGGCTCGTATGCAACTTTCTGGGCCGCGGCGGCTACCGGGTGATTGAATCCCAAACAGCCGTGCATGCCATCCAGCTGGCACGGGAGCATACAACCCCCATCGATCTGGTGCTCACCGATGTGATCATGCCGGTGATGAAGGGCAACGAGGTATTTGAAGCGGTCCGTCGGCACCACCCCGCCGCCCGGGTGCTCTACATGTCCGGGTACACCGACAACGTGATCGCCCGACGGGGGATATTGGACCGGGGCGTGGCATTTCTGCAGAAACCGTTCAGCCGGGAAGCGCTGTTGGCCAAGGTGCGGGAAGTGCTGGAAGCCGCCTGATCCGTGGTCAATTCAAGGCCGGCATCGAAAAAGCCGATATTGAATGTGCACCCCGATTCCCACTGCGCCGGGCAGCCAAAGGGTAACGATGCCATGCCGGATAAGACTGTGACAAGCGAGGCCCGTTTCAAGCGCTGGGCCGCCGTGGCCGCACTGTTGGCGGCCGGAACCGGCGGTGCCGCGCTGCTTGGGCTGTTGGCGGGTTTGCCGCGGCTGGCCAGTCTGGGGTCGGGTTACATCCCCATGGCACCCAGCACGGCCCTGTTGTTGCTGCTCTACGGGGTAACAATCTTCCTGCACGTCCGCCAACCGGGACACTCCCGCTTGCGCCGTGCGGGGCTTGTCATATTCGGCGCCGGCACCCTGGCGTCGTTGGTCCTGGGCCTGCTTGCCCTGAACCGCACCTATCTGACGTTTGAGCATTTGGGAATGACCTTGATCGGCAGCGTGGCCGGGGTGCCGGTGGGGCACATGTCCCCCCTGACGGCCTTGTGCTTTCTGCTGGCCGGCCTTTCCGGCATCGGGTCCCTGGCGCTCGGGCACGGCCATGGCCCATGCAAACGGTTGGCCGGCTGGCCGGCCCTCCTGCTGGCTATGGTCAGCAGTGTGCTGCTGCTCGCCTATCTGTATGGTGCGCCATTGCTCTACCACAGCGGTTTTGTTCCGCCGGCGGCCACTACGAGCATCGCTTTTTTTCTGTTATCCGCTGCCCTGTTGGCCCAGGCGCGACCCGCCACCCGGACGTACACCCCCTTGAGCGCCGCCTTTGCCCACACGCGCAACGGATTGATCGCCGCAGTCCTGATACTGGCTATGGTGATCATCTCCACCGGGTACCTCTATTTTCGGAAACACATCGCTGATCATCGTCAGGAGATGGCCAGCCATCTGTCGGCGGTGGCCGAGCTTAAAGTGGCTGAACTGGTCCGCTGGCGGTCGGAGCGCTTGGGTGACGGATCGATGTATTTCAGGAACCCCGACTTCTCTGTCCTAGTTCGGCTATTCCTGGACCGGGGTGGTCAAGATGCGCCTGACCGGCGGGTGGCGACCTGGTTGGAGAAGGTGCGTGACGCTTACGGCTACGACCGGGTTTTTTTCGTGGATCGCGTGGGTACCCTGCGCTATTCCGTGCCGGACAGCGACGAACCCCCGGGCCACTTTCTGCTGGACCAGCTCGCAACGCTGCTGTCGGCCGACGCGGTGCAGTTGTCGGGACTGCATCCCCTTTATCCCGGCGGCCCGGTGCGCATGGCGGTGGCGGTGCCGGTGGCCGACCCGGACCCGGCGGCGCCGCCGCTGGGGCTTTTGGTGTTGCGCATCGATCCGGAAGCCTATCTGTTTCCCTTCCTGCGCAGATGGCCCACGCCGAGCCGCACTGCCGAAACGCTTCTGGTGCGCCGGGAAGGAGACAAAGTGATGTTCTTGAACCCGCTGCGGTTTGCGGACGGTGCACCGTTGGACTTGCACGTCAATGTGTCGGGGGCTGTCGCTTTGCCAGCCATTAAGGCCACCCAGGGAATGCAAGGGGTGGTCCTGGGCCCCGACTACAGGGGCGTGGCGGTGGTTGCCGCCGTGCGATCCGTTGCCGACACCCCATGGTTTCTGGTGGCGCGCATGGACCAGGCGGAAGTCGATGCGCCGCTGCGCAAACTGCTGTGGGTGACGATTGCCTTGGTCTGTGCCCTGGTGCTGGCGGTGGGCGCCGGCGCCGGGTTGATCTGGCGGCGTCAGCGGGCCCGCTTTTACCGGCAGCAGATGGAAACGGCCCAGCGTTTACGGGAATTGTCGCTGCGCCAGGAGGCCATACTGGCCGCCGTTCCGGATATTGTCATTGAAACCGACGGTGATCAGGTGTGCACCTGGGCCAATGGGCCCGGCGTGGCTTTTTTCGGTGCGGACCTGATCGGCCGGTCGGTTGATTTTCACTGGGGTGCGTCGGTTGACGGCGATGATGGCCTGAACCCGAAGCGCCAAGCGGAAGTGAGGGTTTCGGAAGGCCTGTACCGGCGGTCGGACGGCCAGGAACGGCTGCTGGCATGGCGCTCCCGGCGTCTGGCCGA
>JAGTVD010000301.1 GCA_018224505.1 Desulfatitalea sp.
CATAGCCTTCGGGGACAAACACCCTGCGGCATGCTTCCAGCACCATCGTGTCATCATCGATGATCAACATGCGTTCTGTCATAAAGCCTCCCCCATCAATTATGGCCCCTGTACTTCCCGGGGGCCTGTCAAGGTCGCGACCTTCAAGTCGGAAAATACCCGAGTGTGCAATGTTTAAAAGCAGAACCAGCTTCAATGGTTATGATTTTTTTTCACCTCCGGTACGGAGAATACGATGCTTAAAAGTTCGTCGGGCGTAAACGGTTTGGCGATAAAATGGGCTGCACCGAGCGACCCGGCGGTCTGAATGGTCTCTTGCGTCGGGTAGCCGCTCATGACGATGATCGGCAGGTCCGGTCGCCGGGCCTTGACGATGCGCATCAGTTGCATGCCATCGCGGACCGGCATCTTGACATCGATGAGCAGCAGAAAAGGCGTCGGTTCGTTCTGGGTATCGATTGTGTCCAAAGCATCGTCCACGGAGGTGGCCATCAGCACCTCGAACCCTTCGGCCTCGAGGATCTTTCGGCAGCTGCGCAACACGATCTCTTCATCGTCGACCACAACTATTTTCATGGCTGGCCACCCGTGTGTGTGACGGGCAGCCAGACAAAGAAACGGGTGCCCTTGTTTAGTTCGCTCTGAACGCGGATCTGGCCGCCGTGTCGCTGAACGATGCCCTGGGAGACCGAAAGGCCCAGGCCCGTGCCCTGCCCGACCGCTTTGGTGGTAAAGAACGGGTCGAACAATTTACCCAGATGATCGGGATGAACGCCTGCTCCGGTATCGGCTACGGTGATCTCGATTCCTTTCCGGGCAGCACCGGTGCCGGACACACCCGCGGCCGTAAAGATTCTGACGCTGTCCCCCGCGGTGGTGGCGTCCAGGGCGTTGATCACAAGGTTGATCATAACACTTTGGATCTGGTTGCGATCCAGTGTCACCAACGGCAGGTTTTCCCCGGGTATGAATTTGACGGCCACACCCTTGACCAGGGCCTGATTCTCCAGCAAGGCAACGGTGCCGCTGATGATCCTGTTAATGTCGGTGGGCTCGGGGTCCAACTGGGTCTGGCGCGCGAAATCGAGCAGCCCTTTAACGATTTTGCGCACCCTTTCGGTGGCCGCTGCAATGGTTTCCAGGTCCGTGCGCACCTCCGCGTCCAGATCCTTGCGACGCAGGAGCATGTGGGTATAGGTCAGCACGCCGGTCAGGGGATTGTTAATCTCGTGGGCCACTCCGGCGGCCAGGCGCCCCACGCTGGCCTGTTTTGCCGACTGGATGATTTTATCCTCGCTGTCCGCCTGGCGGCGCTCCATGGCAGCCACCATCTCTTTAAAGGTGCCCTGCAGCACACCGAACTCCCCCCGTTGGATCGGCCCGATCTCCGGTTGCAGGCTGCCATCGGAGACCTGGCGGCTTGCCTCGATCAGGCGCTGGACCGGCCCCATGATCCGGTTGGCCAGGACAAAACCGAAACTCACGGCCAGTACCATGCCCCCGGCGGTGATCAGAATGAAAAGGGTCAACGCATTTTTCGGGATGTCGGTGTACTTCTTCTCCTGGGCACCGACATAGAGCATGCCGATACGGTGGCCGTTGATGTCTTCGATGGGCTCGTAGGCCGTGATGCACCAATCATCCACCACATAGGCGCGTTCGGTCCAGTTGCGGCCCTGGTCGAGCACAGCCGTTTTGACTTCCGCCGAAGCGCGCGTGCCGATAGCCCGCCGGCCTTCGGGGGTCAGTACGTTGGTGGCGATGCGGATGTCGTTCAGAAAAATCGTGGCGGTGCCGACACTTCTGTTCTTGTAGGTCTCTTTCTGAAAAACCGTATCACGCACGGTATCCACTATGGTTTCGCTGCGGTTGAGCAATTTGCCGCCATACAACACGCCGATGACGGCGTTGCCATCGAAGATGGGCACGGCGGCGGCCAAGGCCATGCCGCTGGTCTCCGCCCCGGTGCCGGATGGGTCGCCTTTGGCCGGCAGCGGTATGTGCGCCTTCGCGGCCAGTTCAGGGTTTTCCCGCATCAGCATCTCCCGGCTCAGGATCACCGTGCCATCCACCGGTGCCTTGCGTTCAAGGGCCAGGCGAACGAGCAGGATCTCATTGGTCTCCGGGACCCTGACGGCTTCGTGGGGACCGATGCGGCACAACATAAGGCTGTTGTCGGTGGTGATCCCGGCAAAATCCAATTCCGCGTGCTGGGCCATGTGGCGCAGGTGGTAAAGCAGCTCCGGGTGGTTCCGGTTGGCAACCGCCTGGACAAATCCACTGCCCAGACTGGTGATGTTCAGGGCCATACGAGTGGTCTTGCCACGGGTGCGGTACATTTCCGAGGCGGCGTTCAGATCCAGCCGTACCCGGTTGGCGGCTTCCCCCACCACATGCTCCTTGAGCAGCCGCACGCCGGTATAGAGGGAGACCGCCCCCACCGTGAGCGCCACGGCGAGCAAACTGGCGATGAGCTTGGAACGTATTGAGAAAAGCATGCTCCCCTCGCAGGATCCGGTTCTGATCAATGGCGGCCGCTGCCTGGCGTGTGCCGCCTCCTTCTGTGCGGGAGCAAAGCGTGTGCCATGGGGATGGCAATGGCTGCATATGGTTCAGCAATTTGATATTATTGTATTAAAAATCGATAATCGGTCGGTTGGGACAAGAGGGGGAGATGGACAGGGTGTCCGGACTTTTTACCATTTGTAAACAGCACGGAAAACCATCCCTTGTTGATAGCGGTCAAGGGATTTCTATGGATTGCCAAGATGAGGGGGCGGACGGCCGCCACGGCACTCTGCCGCCATAAAGGTGCGCGAACCCTAATTTTCCAGCAGGCGCAGGCAATCCTGGGGCAGGCGGTGGGTGCCCATACCTTCCAGGCTCACTTCCACCAGGGCGTCCGGGTCGTTGATGGAGGTGTCCGGGTCGGTGATGATCCCGTGGCGACCGATGAAGCGGTCCATGTAATCCTCCCACATTTCATCGTCGCTGCGGCGGAAGATCTCTATTTTCTGGCCTCGGCGAAATGACATTCTGGCACCTCGAAATCCATGGAAAAGTTAACGTGCGGCGTCGTTTCCTACGGCCTCCGCAACGTCGATGCAGACACTGAAAGCGTCCATCATTGCTCCGCCCGCTTTCATTACAGGGGGCGGTCCAGAGAGATCTGTTTCCTGGCGCACGCATCGCACAGCATGCGCCGTTCGGTGGTGCGCGTGACGCCCCGGGTCCGGGCACGGACGTATTCGCGGTAGCGGGCCGGGCCCATGGTGACGCCGCAGCTGTCACAGTATAGCAGCGGCTGGCGACTGAGGATGGTTCCACACAGGTGGAGCACCCGTTCGCCCTTGCGGTCTTCGATCAGCATGGCGTCGTTGGGACAATTGGCGGCGCAGGCGCCACATGAGATGCACCGTTCCTGGGTGATGCGGAAATCGGTGGGCTTGGGATGGTCGAAGTCCAGATGCCCCAGCTGCAGCGCATCCACTCCCATTTTGTCCCGGCACACCTCGACGCAGCGCCCGCAGCGGCGGCAAATGTCGCAACGCAGGCAGCGGCGGGCCTCTTCGCGCACCATGTTTTCGGTGTATCCCAACTCCACCTGCTGAAAGGTGGTGCGCCGCCGATCCATGTTGAGCAGCGGCATATGGGGCCGTTTGAGGGCCATTTTAGTGGCGGCCGGCACCTCGGTCCAGGCGACCCGCTGACGCCGAACGGGAACGGGCGGCATGTTGGGTTGCGGCAAGTCGTTGAGGTGGCGGTCGATGGCCTGGGCCGCCCGTTTGCCGCCGCCGATGGCCTCCACCACCGTGGCCGGGCCGGTGACCGCATCGCCGGCGGCGAAGATGCCGGGCACATTGGTGGCCATGGTGGCGGTGTGGACCTGTATCGTGTCGCGCCGGGTCCAACCCAGCTCCTTGATTTCGTTCAGGCTTTGTTGATCCACCCGTTGACCGATGGCGCTGATGATGGCATCCGCGGGAATGACAAAATCGCTGCCGTCCACGGGCACCGGAAACATCCGGTCGGAGCCTGGTTTGGCCACCAGCTTGGCTTGCAGGCAGCGCAGGCCGGTCAAATGCCCTTCATGACCTTCGGCGGCCACCGGTACGGTGAGAAAATGGAATCGGATGTCCTCTTCCTCGGCTTGTTCGATCTCTTCGATGTCGGCCGGCATCTCCGCCCGGGTACGGCGGTAGGCCAGGATGACGTCGCTGCACCCCAGCCGCAAGCAGGTGCGGGCGGCGTCGATGGCCACGTTGCCGCCGCCGATGATGACCACGCGTTTGCCAGGCAGGCGTCGGTCGCCCAAGGCCACCCGTTTGAGAAAGTCGATGGCCTGCAGCACTTGGGGAAAATCGTTTTCCCCCTCGATGCCCAGCCGGAAAGAGTCATGGGCGCCGATGGCCAGGAAGAAGGCTTCGAACCCCTCCGCCCGCAACTGTTCCAGGGTGACGTCGCTTCCCAGGCGGGTGTTGAAACGAAACTCCACCCCCAGATCTTCGATCATGGCCACTTCACGATCGATCACCTCCCGGGGCAGACGATAACGGGGAATGCCCACCATCATCATGCCGCCGGCCATTGGCAGGGCCTCCAGGACCCGCACGGTGTAGCCCTTGAGCGCCAGGTAGTAGGCGGCGCTCATGCCGCCGGGGCCGGCGCCGACCACGCACACTTTGCGGTTTTTGGCCCGGGCGGCCGGGGGGTTGACGTATTCACCCATGGACAAGGCCCGCTCGGCGGCAAAAGCTTTGAGGAATTTGATGCTCACCGGTGTGTCGATACGCCCGCGCACGCACATGAATTCACAGGGCCGGGTGCAGACCAGGCCGCACACCCAGGGGAAAGGGTTGTCGCGGCGAATTACTTCGATGGCCTCGGCATCCCGGCCTTCGCCGATCAGGGCCACGTAGGTCGGTACATCGATGCCCGCCGGGCATGCCATCTGGCAGGGGGCCGGCGCCAGCCGGTCGCAGATTTCGGCGGCGCAGTTTTCGGTTCGCACATGGCTGTCGAACACCTCCCGGTGCTGATCCAGCGTGTCGCCCATTTCGCTGCCCAGTTCGGCACCGTAGGGATCGGGGGTAAAACCGGCCAACTCCGTGCTCAGGCGGTCCAGGGCATCAAGGTGTGCTATTTCGGCACGGCCCCAGGCCACGTCCCGCACCAGGGCCGCCATCTGCTCGACCAGACGGCGGCTGCGGGGGTGTTGCAGGTCATTGCCTTCCGCGGCCCTCTGGAGCCGGGAGAGGGCGTCGTCAACAGGACATCGAGCGGGTGCGGCGTTTTTCATAGGATATCCTAAAAGGCGTTGTCTTCCAGGGCGGCCACCGCCTGGGCATGGCGCACCCGGCGAATTTGAGTGATCTCGTTGCCCTCGCCGAACTGCAGGCAATGGGTAATGCACACCGTCACACAAGCCGGCTGAAGGCCCTGGTCGACGCGATCCATGCAAAAGTCGCATTTCACCACTTTACGGGTTTCGCGGTGCCATTGGGGCGCCCCCCAGGGGCAAGCGGAGATGCACGCCTTGCAGCCCACGCACAGGTCCGCTTGCACGAACACGATGCCGTCCTTTTCCCGCTTTTGCATGGCGCCGGTGGGGCAGGCATCCACGCACCATGGCTTTTCGCAATGAAAACAGTGGGTGAAGACAAACGAAGCCCGGGGTTGTCCGCCGATCAGCTTGGGACCGACGGTGACGATCTGGGACGGTTTGGGGCCCGGGGGCAATGCCTTGTTGGCTTTGCACTGCACTTCACAGGCATGGCAACCGATGCATTTGCGCGTATCTTGAAACAGGAAATACTGACTCATGTGGTTCTCCTTATTGCAAGCGGCGACGGCCGCCGGGGCCGCCGCCGATGAATAGACGGTCGACTATGCCGCTTTAACCGTAACGAAGGTGTCATGCAGGGCCGGGCTGCCGCCCACCGGGTCGGTGATGCTCTCCTGCAGCACGCTGTCGGCCACGCCTTTATTGAAGCAACGGGTCGCCTCCCGCGCCTCGTGGCCGAAGCCATGCACCATGAAGACCGCTTCGGGGTGAATCAGGTCGGTGACAAATGCCTTGATGACCCCACTGCCGCAGCGGCTTTCCACCTGTACCTCCTGACCGTCGGCAATCCCCAGCTTGGCGGCCCGCTTTTTGTTGATCCAGAGATTGTTTTCCGGGTAAAGCTCGCTCAAATAGGGATTGTTCTGGGTGGAAATATGGGTGTGGGCGGCGACGCGGCCCACGACCAGCCGGAAACGGTCCTCCTCCGGCCGGGGCACCGGCTCGTAGGGCGGGAAGGAGGGAAATCCAGCCTCCTCCAGTAAAGAGGAGCGCAATTCGATCTTGCCCGATGGGGTTTTGATTTTCAAGCCGTCCTTCCGGTCCCAGAAAATCGGATCCTTGGCATAGGCCACGAAACCCTTGGTCTCGAAATCGGTCCGGGAGAAGCCGGTGCCTTCCAGCTGCCAGGCCACCAGTTCCTCCATGGTGTTGTAGGGGAAGTACTGTTCAATTCCCATGCGCCGGGCCAGCTGAAGCAGGATGATGGCGCTTTCGCGTGTGTCGTGCAGGGGCGGGATGACCTGCGGCCGCAAGAACATCTGCGGTTTCAACCCGTTGGCCTGCTGGAGGCAGTCGGTGCGCTCGAAATAGGTCGACTCCGGCAGCACCACATCGGCATACCAGGCCGAGTCGCTGAAATTGACATCGATACAGACAATCAGATCCAGGTTGTCAAACGCCTTTTTGGTCTTGTTGGTGTCCGGAATCGACTTGAGGGCGTCGAAACGGTTGATGATCAGCGCTTTGACCGGGTAGGGCTTTTCCGTCAAAATAGCGTCGATGAGCGTCTGGGGAACCCCATGGCTCGCATCGGGCAGCGGTAGGTCTTTGCCGCCCACCCCGTCGGCCCGGGGACCCTCGGTCTTGGGCAGCGACTGGTCCGTGAGTTTGCGGGCCGGTTTGCGGCCCACTTCACCGGGGCCTTTTTTGAAGAAGAGCCCGCCGGGGGCTTCGATGGACCCCATCAACACATTGAGGATCAGGATCGAGCGCCGCAGGTAGATTTCGTTGATGTGGTGGGCGCCCCGGTACCCGAAGTGGAAGATCACGGCCGGCTTGTCGCGGCTCATGTCCCGGGCCAGTTTGACGATCTGGGCCGCCGGTATGCCGGTTTCCGCCTCAGCCCACTCGGGGGTATAGGGCCTGACAAATTCCTTGAGTTCGGACAGTCCGCTCACCCACCGGTCCACGAAGGCCTCGTCATAGAGCCGCTCTTTGAGGACGACGTGCATCAGGCCATAGTTGAGGGCCAGGTCGGTGCCCGGCCGGATCATCCAGTGGCGCGTCGCCTTGGTGGCTGTCACCGTGACCCGCGGATCGATGTAGGTTAACTGGGCGCCGTTGGCCAGGGCGGTCATCAGGTTGTTCACCTCCTTGACCGCCACGGCCTCGAAAATATTGCGGCCGTAGAGCACGATATGCTTGGCCTTGTCGTATTGCATGCCCATCTGGGCATCGGTGTAGCCGAACAGGCTGCGGCAAGCGGTGTTGACCGATCCCTTGCACAGGGCATCGTGGGTGTGGTGATTGGGCGACCCGAGGGCTTTCAAGAAAGTTTTGCTCACATGGGTCGAGAGGTTGGTGCGTTCGACCAGGGCCACGCTGCGCCCGCCATGGGTATCGATCACCGCTTTGAGTTTGCCGGCCACATAGTCCAGGGCTTCATCCCAGGAGACCGAACGCCACTGTCCGGAACCCCGTTCACCATCCCGAATCAGGGGCGTGTGCAAGCGCTGGTGGTCGTAAAGCAGTGCGGTGCCTGCAGCGCCCTTGGGGCAAAGGCTGCCCTCGATGCCGGCCACATGGGGGTTGCCCTGGACCCACTGTACCCGGCCATTGGCCACTTCCACCTGGATGGGGCAGCGTATCGAACACATGAAACATAAGGAATAGAAAGTTTTACTCACAGTCCTCCTCCGTGTATGTCACCTTGGATGGTTTAAAAAAGGTCAACCCGCAATCATAACCGTGAATGCCGGGTGGCGGATCAGTGGATCGGGCATTTAATCAGCAATAATCATACCATCGGCCGCTTATCGGTAATGGCGATGTCATTCGCGTGCAATTATCATAAAAACATTAAAAAACAGTCCATTGGTGATTCGGCATGCCGCGTGGCACATGGCGTTCAACGCCAGCGGGTGCACTATTTTTTATGCACGCATCAATAATGGTGCGCCGGCGGATATCGCCTTTTGTACGCACACAATTTAGGCGGTTGCAAATGGGTGCAAAACTTTATATGCACCCGGAAGAGCCGTTGTCCGGCCCTGTTTTTTTATCAGCTGTGGGCCGCATCGCACCGAGTAATGTTTTAACAAATTGAAATAATGGAGCATATACATATTTAAGCAGGCAGCCTGCGGTCCCGCGCGCACGTTTCGCAGGATGGCATATGGCTTGCTATTGTATTCAGACGCTTTGTCCGGGGAGGTGCTCCGTGTCATCGACAACCACCCCGGTGGCGCCATGAATCAGCTGGTGAGAGATGTTTGCGTTCTGTCCGGGTGTCGGTTCGACCGCCCGGCATTGCCCATTTTTCAATTTAGCCTTGGAGGACCGCTATGCACCGTAAGACCGTTGTTTGTTTCGTGTTGCTGCTTTTTGCCGTGGTTGTGGCCGCACCCTTGATCACCGCCACCGCCGCCCACGCCAACAGCGCGTTGGAACGCGCCATTGCCGATGCCCCCAAAGGCACTGGTCCGGGTCAGATCAATCCCGATGCCCCCCAGGGGTACCTGGGCATCCCGGGCGCCATCCAGATCAACCCCATCCTCGCCTTTTTCTGGGCCGTGTGGGTGGGCTGGGTATTTTCCACCGTCGGTGCCTTCGGCGGCATTATGGCCGGTGTGGGACACATCACCGTATTCGGCCTGGGTCAATATGCCGGTACGTTCCGGAGCACGGCGCCGCCGCTGAACAAGTTCATCACCGACAGCATCCGGGTATCCAACCAGTGGCTGGTGGGTCTTTCGGCCCTGGTCTCCACCATCAACTATGTCAAACAGCGGCGGATCATCATCCCCCTGGGCATCAGTCTGGGAATGGGCTCCCTGGTGGCGGCCTTCCTGGTGGTTTACACCACCATGGGCAAGATCAGCTTTGCCCAGTACCAGGGATATTTCGGCCTGATCGTTTTCATCATCGGCGGCTTCATGGCCTACGAGATGACCCCCAAGGGCCAGAAATCCAAGAAACGCGCCAAGGATGCGGCCAAGGCGTTTGAAGAGACGATCAAGCATAAAGGCGATATCATCGAACAAGGGGTCAAAACCTCCGCGTTCAATCTCAAGCGCATCGAGATCACCTTCTTTGGTCAGACCTTCGGCTTCAGCCCCATCTGGGCCTTCGTGGGCGGCTTTTTCATCAGCGCCATCTCCTCGTTCATCGGTGTGGGCGGCGGCTTCCTGTACGTGCCGTTCCTGACCAGCGTAGTGGGCCTGCCCATGTTCGTCGCCGCCGGCACCTCGGCCCTGGCGGTGTTGATCAGCATGGTGCTCTCCATCGTCAACTTCATGGTCAAGGGCGTCACCGTCTACTGGATGATGATCGGCGTGGAGCTGGTGGGCGTTTTCGTCGGCTCCATGATCGGTCCGCGCACCGGAAAATACATTCCGGAAAAGGTCCTCAAGTGGGTTTTCATCGTGCTGGCCATCTATGTGGGTCTGCGTTACACCCTGCGGGGCTTCTTCGGGATTACCATTTAGCCGGTTCCCGCAAAGACCAACCCTATGATTAATGCGTGCCGGCCTCTTACTGGGGCCGGCACGCCCCTTCCAGGGGGAAGAATCCGGCGAGCGCGGGGGCCCGCTCTTGCCCCGGCACCGCCCCCCGGATGTGATGGGAAGTGGGTATGGAAGCAATCCTGATGCGGCTGTTTATATGGGTGGATGCCATCTTGATCCTGCCGTTTCGCATTCCCCAGAGCGCCCTGACCGGATTTCTGGTGGGTTCTTTTATTCTGGCGATGCTCTGCGTGATCCTGGGCGAACTGACCCTTTCGGCGGCCATCCGCTGGAATCGGCGCCATATCGAGACCCTCAAGGGGGAGGCGGAACGTCAGGAGCAACTTAGCTACCAGGCCTACGAGGCCGGTGACAAGGACGGCTACAAAGCGCTCAACAAGGCGGCCAGCGACGCTTGGGGCCGCCAGTTTTTCACCATGGCCGCCTTTTCAGCCGGCATGCTCTGGCCGGTGCCTTTTGCCCTGGCCTGGATGCAGACCCGGTTTCAGGAGGTGGAGTTTGCTGTCTTCTGGCCCTTTTCACTGCTGCTCGGACAGGGTGTCGGGTACCCGTTCATCTTTATACCGCTTTATATTGCCGCACGCATCGTGTTCGGGCGGTTGCGCCCTTACCTTCCATACTTCCGACGCAATCAGGCCGCGGTGGACCCGAATATCACCGCCGCCGGTGCTGATCAATAAACCGGTCCGTGGTGCGCGGCACAAGAATCGGGTCGTCCCGCAGGCCGCAGGGACAGTGGCAGATGCCCGATATCCGGTTCAAAGATCTAATGAGCATGTCGCACTGTAATAGGATGGCTTCCATCCAATCGTCCTCCGATCCCCGGGCTACCCGGCCCCAGGGCCATATCTTTGCGGCCATGCTGCTCCTTGTTCTGTTCTGCCTGCCCGCCCCGGCATTGGCCATACAATCCCATGGCGGGCCGGAGGGGCTGCATGCGCACCAGATGGCCCATCTCTTTTTCGCCTTTTCCATGGGGCTGTTGATTTACTGGCTGCGCCGGCGCGGGTTGGTCACGGAACAGGGATGGCGTTTCATCCAGTACGGGGCGCTATTTTTCATCGCCTGGAATCTCAATGCGTTCTTCGGCCACTGGCTCGAGGAGTTGTCCGGGCTGCTCATCACCGAGCGCATCGGGCCGATGCAGATCCGCATCACCACCGTCGAGGGGCATGGCTGGGCGGGCGTTGCCTACTATCTGGCCAAACTGGATCACCTGTTGTGCGTGCCCGCACTGATATTCCTGTTTCTCGGGTTGCGCCGGTTGCTGCGGGCTTCCATCCATGGCACAGCCGGGGAGAATCGGTCATGACCGTCACCTTCCTGCCCATCTGGATCGTGGATGTGGGCGGCGCCCTGTTGATGATCGTCTTCTCCTTTCTGTGCGTCTATTACGCGTTGCAGTTGCGCAAACGGGACCCGCAGAACATCATCTGGGCTTTTCTGATGTGGGTCAGTGTCACCCTGGCCCTTTTTGCCGTGTCGCGCTCCCTGGGGCACATTGTCAAACAACTGTTGATCATTACCGGTAATCACCGGTTGTGGGTACCCATTCGGCCTTACAGCGGGGCCATCAACACCCTCACCTTCATGATGGTGGGAGCGGCCACCCTCTATTTCGAGCGGACCTGGACCATCTACCAGGGGATCATTCGGGATCGCCAGGCGTTGGCCGCCGCCCACAAGGCGTTGCTGCAGCTGAACCAGGGGCTCGAGGAGCGGGTCGAAGAGCGCACCCGCGCCCTGGCCCACTCCGAATACAAGTACCGGCGCATTTTCGAAGCCTCCAAGGACATGATCGCCGTAACCGGCAAGGATGGGCGCATATTGGATCTCAACCCGGCCGGACGCGCCATGCTCGGTTTGGAAGGTGTGGACACCGGAGCCCGCATGCCCTCCCTGGGCAATTTTTTCAGGGACGATGCCGATTGGCAGCGGATCAGGGAGACCATCGCGGATC
>JAGTVD010000302.1 GCA_018224505.1 Desulfatitalea sp.
CTGGCCCGACGCAACCGTTCAATCACCGAAAGCCCGTCCAGCTTTGGCAGCATCAAATCCACTATGAGTACATCGTACGGTTCCCCCAACGCCAGGTCCAATCCCCGCAAGCCGTCGGTGGCATGGTCCACGGCAAAACCCGCCGCCTCGAGCCCTTTGATGACGAAGGCGGCGATTTTGATATCATCCTCGACGAGAAGCAAGCGCATGGGCAATAGCGTTCAGTTTAAGCGTTCAATTTCAATTGATCCATCATACGGATATCGTAATGATATTTCTCATGATGGCAGGTTTGTCCAGGTCTGTTTACCCGGTCATGTATCGTATTAGTATAATCCCATTGGAGTCGGAGGGCAATGTGCGGTTGCGGCGTTATGCGGTTGCGGCGTTGTGCGCTGTATTGATAACCGGTTGATCGTGTGGGAAACAGCGTGTTTTTACTTGCATGCCCGAAGGCGGCGGTGCTAAAAATCCTTGCCGGAACACATGAATGCCAAACCACGCCGGGAGAAGGACGCCCCGTCAATTTTGTCTATAATTTGTCTAAAACACTGCAACCGGAGAGGACGGTGCCATGGGACTCCAGGAACAGATCAAAAAGGATTTGACCAGCGCCATGAAAGCCAAGGATGAGGAGAAGAAAAGTATCCTGCGGGTTATCATGGGGGAATTTGGTCGGCAAGCCCAAAAAGAGGTGCCGGATGCCGAGGTCGTCAAGATCGTCAAAAAACTGGTAAAGTCCGAGAAAGAGGTTTTGGCCCAAACAGATGGCGGCGAAACCAACCGCTTTATCGAAGTGGCCGAAAGCTACCTTCCCGGCATGGCCGGTGAAGCGGAGATTGACGCCTGGATCCGCGCCAATATCGATTTTTCCCAATTCAAGAACAAAATGCAGGCCATGGGGCCGATCATGGCGCACTTCGGCGCATCGGCCGAGGGCAACCTGGTCAAGAAAGTGCTGCAAGGCATGTAGCCCCGTTGCGCCGCCCCCCTGTCAATGCCGACCGCGTGAACGGAAATAGGGTTTTTACCCCGGAAAATTTAGGATAACCCCTGTTGTGCGCTTCCAAGCGCTCTGTTAGCTTGTGTCCATCCATATTGGACATTCAACACCATGGGGGATACGATGAAAACGCTTCGCAGATCCATCCGATCGAGTGCCGCCGCCTGCCTGGCGGTGGGTTTATTGCTGCTGATCACGGCTTGCGAACCTGGCTGGGGAACCGGCGGGTGCGACCCCACCGTCACCCCGTCCATGCCCATTGCCGAGCAATACGCCGGCGAAGGGCCATATAGCGTCACCAGCACCAGAACCACCGACTTTCGGATCTACCACCCCCGACAAATGGATGGCTACCACCCGATCATCACCTGGGGCAACGGCACCGGGGCACCCACCATGGGATACAGCCCCCTATTGAATCACCTGGCCTCCTGGGGATTCGTGGTCATCGCCTCGGACAGCGCCATGACCGGCAGCGGTGATGAGATGCGGGCCGGCGTGGACTATCTGATCGCCGAGAACCAAAAACCGGCCAGCCCCTTCCATGGGATGCTCGACACCGGCAAGATCGGCGCCACGGGTCATTCCCAAGGCGGTGGCGGCGCGATCAATGCCGCCACGGACCCCCGCATTACATGCGCCGCTCCCCTGGCGCCGTCGCCGGGGGAAATCCGCAATGTCAAAGGACCGCTTTTTCTGGTGGCCGGCGCCGACGACACCCTGACAACGCCAGGGATGATCCGTCTGACGAGTTACAATCGCGCCACGGTCCCCACCTTCTTCGGCATTGCCAAAGGCATGGACCACATGAGTTTCGTCGGCAATGGCGGAGCGGCCCGGGGGTATGTGACGGCCTGGTTCATGTACTACCTGCAAAACGACATCTATGCCGGCGAAGCGTTTCTGGGCCGCTGCGAAATCTGCAATGACGCCAATTGGGAAGTGTCCCGGAAAAACTATCCCTAAACACCCCCCACACACACAACCAGGAGCACCGGCTTAACTACCCCAAATACCGCGCCATCTCTTTGGGGTCCATTTAATCGCCCTGGGACCCAAACCCGCACGGCCTGATTTCCCGCTATTGAAAAACGCCGCGGAGTCCGGTAAGGACCAAGTTTCCGTGATTTCGATCCGCACGCATCACACATGAAGTACACGCAAGAGGGGAACAATTATGGGAACAGGCTTTCTGCGCGTCTTGGAAGAGAAGCGCGCCTTGTGGTCCGCCGTGATGGCTTCCATGCGCCCGGCCGGCCGTTAGCGGCCGGGGCACTCAGCGCCGGCCCGACAACATGGTGAAAAGTTGTTGCGTGATGCGCGAAAGCTTGATAGTTGCGGCATTGGTAAGGCTTCGTTGTTGATTTGTTCGGGCTTCAATCAAAAAAGACAACCACCAGCCGGATTCCCGTGCGCCCCATAAGGGGGGCGGCAAGGCGGCATGAATATCGCCGCCGCGCCGAATTCTTGCAGACCATGTCACCGCTCTACTGTTTCCCATCCAACTGCTCCCTTCTGCTGTCTGCAACGTCTGCAATCCCGCAATCCGTCAATGGTGTTTCATATCGTAGGCTTCATTGTGGCCGAACACGGTTTCGGCGATCTTTTTTGAACGTTCAGAGGAGGATGTATGAGAAGAAAAACCACAGTTTTAAAGATGTTCAACCTGCTTTTGGCGCTCGCCATGGTGGCGTTCTTTGCCGTCGCGTGCGACGTCGACACGGGCAGCGGCACCGAAGGCTGCGGCGTGACCACGGATCCCGATCCCGGGCCGAGCCCCGATCCTGATCCCACGCCCGACCCGGACCCCACACCGGACCCTGATCCCACGCCCGATCCGGACCCCACACCGGACCCTGATCCCACACCCGATCCCGACCCCACGCCCGACCCGGATCCTGCACCGGCGGGCGCCTGCCGGGTCGATTATGTGATGAACCAATGGAACACCGGCTTCACTGCTGAGGTGACCATCGCCAACAACGGCCATCAGGCGCTCAATGGATGGGAGCTGGCCTGGACATTCGCCAACGGACAACAATTGTCCGGTTCGTGGAATGCCGATGTCGCCCAAACCGGCAACCGGGTCAAGGCATCCAATAGTGCCGGTCATTGGAACGGCACCCTGGCACCCAACGGCGGCCGAGCAAGTTTTGGCTTCCAGGCGACCCATTCAGGCATCAACCGCGTGCCGGTGGATTTTACCTTAAACGGCGTTGCGTGCAATGGCGGCCCGGCCCCTGATCCGGATCCCACGCCTGATCCCGATCCGGACCCCGATCCCGATACACCGGCCACCTTCCGCGTCAACGAGGCCGGCAAAATCACCAAGAACGACACTGAAATACCCATTCGCTGCGGCGCCTGGTTCGGACTGGAAGGCCAATACGAGCCGCACTATTCCGAGAACAATCCCGGCGGCGCGCCCATGGAGCTTTATGTGGGCAACATGTGGTGGGA
>JAGTVD010000303.1 GCA_018224505.1 Desulfatitalea sp.
CGGTTTCGACGATGGCATCGATTTTTTGGGAGATTCGATCAATTTCAGCCTTCAAATCCATCTCATCCACATCTTCCATAATGGTGAACCTTCCATGTGATCGGGTTTTACGATGGTCCGAATGTTTCGCTCCGGGAGGTGATCTGTCTTAAAGCGGATAGACGCCCCGTTGATATAGATAGTCGTAATAATAGGTTTGATATTCCATGTTTTCGTCCTCGACGGCAGCTTCTGCTTTAGCCGTCGGTGCCTGTCCGGAGGGTTGTTGGGCTGTCAGCCATAAGTCTCTGGAATGGGTGTACAGCACATCCACCACCAACTGGGGATCTTCCACAACTTCCGGATTTTGTGTTATAAAAATTCTGGTCCCCTCGATGACGGCCTTTGCTGTGCGCACATACTCGCTATCATCCAGACACTGGTCGACACAGGTCGCATGCATCTGATTTAAAATGCTTTTAACCGTTCCTTCGATGGCATCGATGCATTTCATGAAGCCCGCTCCAATCTCCCAAACGACTGCCGTTGCGACCACAATTTTATTGGATTTTCATTCCAGGGTGTGGTAACTCTGGTGACCTTTGTTTGGGAATAATTTCATATGGATGGCAAGATATACGGCCGGGAACGTGGTGTCAAGACAACAAATTGCGTGCCAGGTGGATCAGTACGGTATGACGGGCAACCCACTTGATTCTTGTTCCGATGCATGTCGTTGATGCTTGCAGTCCACCAGAAAGGATGAACTTTTGAGCGAGGACCCCACACCCATCATATGCCCGGAGGACACCCGGGAAATCGTCATCAACATCCCTTGCCGCCTGGCGGAAAGGGCCCAGAAGTATGCCAACGAACATGGCAACACCATCACGGGAGTCGTGATAGAGGCCCTGGATGCGTTGCTCAGCGGCCGCACCAAAAATTGAGGTGTATAGACGCAATAATTGTGAAAACGGGTGCCTGCGATTACAGCGGGCAGTTCAGCCGTATCGGTCGCAGAGTGGTGCTGTGCGGTTGAACCGGTTGAACTGCCAAATTGCACAACATAGTTTTTATGATTCGCGACCCGTAAGGCTTACCTGGTCGCGCAGGCCGGTGCTCTGACTTAATCAGGGATTATCATCGTGCGCCGGCAAATAGATTTCATCTGAATTTTCACTCTCGTTGCCTTCGATATCAATGGTTCTGACAACGAAAAAATAAGCCTCATATTTATCCAGCCCCTGTATGTTTCCCATGTTGTCCGTGCCTTCCCAATTCGGGTAGCCGAAAGTGTATTCTTCTATGTCTTCACGAACATAGATCCTGTATCCCACTACCCTTGAATCCGTACTATGGTCCCACTCCAATTCAACACCAATGACATCCATGGCCATCAAAAGGGAGGGAAAGAAGAGAAGTGAAGCCAAAATGAGAACAACGGTCTTTTTGAGTTCATTTTTTGGATGCATGTAGTTTTGAACCTTCTTTTGAGTGAAAACAATCCCGTTCATCGTAGTCAGCTTGGGGAGCGACAAGCACAATTCGGGCCATCCGAAAAACGTAGGCCAATTGGATCCTTGAAGTACGTTAAAATCCTGTCCCTCCCTTTTACCATCGACATTCAAAAAATAGAAAATGGCGCGTATGCCGTTTTTCGCCAGCAATGAGGATAAACGCAGCGCGCCATCCGATGCGCAATTTTTTGTAAGCAAGGCCACATATTTCACCTTTCGGCAATCGGTCCCTATTTGCTGAAACCAGCTGATCATGCGCGTTGGACCAAGCATGGTACCAAGGAGGAGACGTGATTGTCCAAATCAGTCCATCGGAGATGGTGGTATTGCGGATTCGGTTATGGTATGTGGGCAGGTTATGAAACGCGAAACCCGAAACCTTGTTTCTGGAAATCGGTACGATAGAGGGTCAGATGGATGCTGCATAAATCAAAGGGCTTGCGCAAAATGCGGTAAGCCCTTGATTTGACGATGGAGCCGGCGAACGGACTTGAACCGTTGACCTGCTGATTACGAATCAGCTGCTCTACCAACTGAGCTACGCCGGCCCAAAACGTTTTTGAACTACTGTGTTTATGCGCCAAAATCAAGAAGAAATTTCCTGGGGTCAATTGCTGGCAGGGCTTGAGCGCCGGGCCAAACCCGCTGACATCGTTGGACTCAACGATGCGGCGTCGCCCTATGGCGTCGCTCGGCTTTACCGGGCCCACCGCTGGCCGATGCTGGTGGTGGTGGCGACGGTGCCGGAGGCCGAGCGCTATGTTGATGAACTGTCTCTATTCCTGAAGGACCTGGAGGTGTCGGTCCTGTTTTTCCCTCCATACCACGTGTCCCCTTTCAAAGCCCTCGCGTATCACAATGAAACCGCCGGACGCCGGATTCGTACGCTGTATCAAATGGTGGAAGGGTTCCGGGCGCCTCTGGTGGTGACCACGGCGGGCGCCTTGATGCAGCAGCTGATTCCCAAGGCGGAGCTGACGGGCTTTGCCGAGTTGGTGGCAGCCGGTGAAGAGGTGGATCGCGACTCACTGGTGCAGAAGCTTGTGGACGGCGGTTACAGTCGGGCGGCCCTGGTGGAGGAGCTGGGGGATTTTGGCGTCCGCGGCGGCATACTGGATCTGTTTACACCCCAGCATGATGATCCGTTGCGCATTGAATTCGATGGGGATGTGGTGGAGTCGATCCGGCTGTTCGATCCCGACAGCCAACGCACCATCCGACAGTTGGATGAAGTGGTGGTGTTGCCGGCCCGGGAGGTGGTGCTGCACCGGTCTGCGCTCAACAACGTGCTGCATCGAATTCGTGCCCGGGCCGCGGAACTGGGTTTGCCGGTAACGGTGGTGCGCAATATCGTTCAGCGGATCAAATCGGAGGGGTTGTTCCCCGGCCTGGAAGGGCTGCTGCCGCTTATTTTTGACGGTCTGGATACCTTGTTCGATTACCTGCCCGCCGCTACCGTGCCGGTCCTGGTGGGGCCCGCCGAACTGGAGCGGGCCGCCGGCGAAACGGAACTGCAGGCCCGGCAGGGGTATGAAAGCGCCAAGGCCAATCAGCAACTGGTGGTGACACCCGACGCCCTCTTTCTGTCGTGGTCCCGCGTGCAAGCGTTGCTGGACCGCTTTGCACCTTTATCCATTAAGGGGTTGGCGGTGAGCAGCACCAGTAGGGAAGGCGGGGTGCTCGTATGCCGCACGCAGGCGACGGATACCGAAGATGTGCGTCAGGGGTTACAGATCAACGCCGCCGGCGATCAACCGTTTCAGCCGTTGGTGGATTGGCTCGAACGCCAATCCGCCGCAGGGTTGACAGTGTTGTTGATGTGCCGGCGACCTTCCCATCGCAGCCGTCTGGCGCAGAGCCTGGCTACCCATGGCATCAGATGTTCCAGTATAGAGGGATTTTCCGATATTCTCGATGGCCGGGCACGGGTATACCTGTTGGTGGGCGGCATTGCCGCAGGCTTTGCATGGCCTGAAGCAGGCATCGCGCTGATCAGCGACGAGGAGATATTCGGGACGGCCTATCGTGGCCGCAAGGCCTCCACGCGCACCAAAGCCGCAGAGCAGCTGCTCAACATCGAGGATCTGAAAACCGGCGATCTGATAGTCCACACCGAGCACGGCATCGGGCAGTTTCAGGGCTTGGTCAAGTTGGCGGTGGAGCGTGCGGTCAACGACTATTTACTGCTGGTCTATCGGGACGGCGACAAGCTCTACCTTCCCGTGGAACGCATGGGGCTTGTGCAGAAATACATGGGCGTTGACGATGTGGCACCGCTATTGGATAAAATGGGCGGTGTCACCTGGGAGCGGGTCAAGGACAAAGTCAAACGCTCGACCGAAAAAATTGCCGGAGAACTACTGAAGCTTTATGCAGCGCGCAAGGTGCAGCAGGGGCACGCCTTTGGAGCGGTGGATACCTACTTCCAGGATTTCGAGGAGGGCTTTCCGTTCGAGGAGACCGCCGATCAACGCAAAACCATCGAACAGGTTTTGCAGGACATGCGCCAACCCGTGCCCATGGACCGGCTGGTGTGCGGAGATGTGGGGTACGGCAAAACCGAGGTCGCTCTGCGGGCTGCTTTTCTGGCGGTCAGCGATGCCAAGCAGGTGGCGGTGCTGGTGCCCACCACAGTGCTGGCTGAGCAACACTTCGCCACTTTCAGTCAGCGATTCAAGCGCTACCCGGTGCGCATCGCTTCCCTCAGTCGATTTCGGACCCCCAAAGAGCAGCGGCAGATCGCAGAAGGGATTCAGGCGGGCACCATAGACATCGTGATCGGCACCCATCGCCTGCTGCAAAAGGATATCGCTTTCAAGGAGTTGGGACTGCTCATCCTGGACGAGGAGCAGCGGTTCGGCGTGCGGCACAAGGAGAAAATCAAAAGTCTGCGCGCATCGGTGGATGTTCTGACCTTGACGGCCACGCCCATTCCCCGCACATTGCACTTTTCTCTTCTCGGCCTTCGGGATATCAGTCTGATCGCTACGCCACCGGAACAGCGGCGGGCTATTGTTTCCTATGTGTGCGAGTTTGACGATGCCGTGGTGGCCGAAGCCATTCGCAAGGAACTGGCGCGCAAGGGGCAGATCTTCTTCGTGCATAATCACATTGCCAGCATCGAACGCATGGCCGAGCATTTGCAGCGGCTGGTGCCGGACGTGCGACTGGCGGTGGCCCACGGCCGCATGCGGGAAGAACAGCTCGAGCGGGTGATGCTCGACTTCATGCAGCGCCGGGTGGAGATGCTGGTATGCACCACCATCATCGAGTCGGGACTGGATGTTGCGGGGGCCAACACCATATTCATCAACCGCGCCGACCACTTCGGTCTTGCGCAGATCTACCAACTGCGCGGCCGGGTGGGACGGGGTGATGAGCAAGCGTATGCATATCTGTTCATTCCGCCTGAAACCAC
>JAGTVD010000304.1 GCA_018224505.1 Desulfatitalea sp.
AAACCTGTTCATAACTCCGGAGTTATGAACAAACTATAAACCAGTTTTTGATCCGGGGGTCCCAAGGGTTTGTTCGGTGCGCAACCACAGTTGCAATGCCGGGATAATTTTACCGCCCCAGTCGTCGGAGAGTCGTTTCTTTAGAAATTCAGCGTAGATTTTATTCATCAATTCAATAGGTTTTTCATATAAATAAATTTTCTCTAGAATGGCACCTTCCAGGTCTGTTTCGGATGTCACGGGTCCAGTTTCGGGTAGTTTTATGCCGGACATTCCCAAGCTCTCGCCTTTGATAGCAAAAACCCATTGTACAGGCCCACTTTTGTAAATCAACTGCAATTCTGTGATTAAAGCCCCTTTGGTCAGTGCCAGTACCGCTTCTTCCAATCCGGCGGCATCCCCTTTGATGGTCAGGGTTTCTTTGCCGTTGCCCAGGCGGTTTTCAAGTACCATGCGATTGCCCACGGCCAAATCGACCAGTTCCGGATCACATTGGGAGAGGGATTCCATTTCGTTTTCAATGGAAAACCAAAGCCAAGTGAGAAATTCATTTCCCAAAAAACGGTATCGGTTATATGCGACAGCGATATCAAGCATGGGGATTGTACTCCATCACTCCTGGCTTTCATGGTAGGCCAGTTTTTCCAGGCTGTCTTTTTGGGCACTGGATAAGGTGTCGTTCAACATGGCCAGGGTGTAGGGGATCTGCCGAATCAGGTGCAAACCAAAGGATTTGAAAAAAAGGGTTTCCAGTTGTTCATTGGCCGACTTGAGACTGGAAAAAAACCACAGGGATCCCTGCTCATACTGCCAAACCACATCATACACATTGGGTGTCGCCGGTATTTTACGATTGAGCCGTTGGACCACCTGATCTTTTATGGCTGTTTTCTCTTCTTTGGACAGAAAATCTCTGTTGGATTCCTTCAACCGTTTGGCCGATTCACTGGCCATATATTTTTGAAGAAGTTTGGTCGGCACCGATTTTTTGTCAATGCGCATCCCGAAAACCATGTGGCTGCCCACGACAAATCGGGAGCCCTCGAAATCGGGATTGAAGGGATCCTGAAAAGAGGTCCACCCCACGGTTTGCTCAGACGGTTCATCGTCAATTTCGGTGATGGCGAAGCGTCTTAAAGCATTGGTCACCGTATCGATGATCGGTGTTTCCAATTGTCCGTTCACACGGTAGCGAATGAGGGATGTGGTTGCTGATAATAGTCCCATGGATGACCTGACATACCCTATAATGTGGATTTTAACTATAAAAACATCTAAATATAGCGGTTTTTGTAAAAAAAAACAAGCGTTTTCTAAACGAGTGTGTTTTCCTGAGAATCGCAGCCAGACAGTTGCTGACGCTTGACACAATGCAGACAATTTTATATTTTTAAACCTTACATTTCCATAAAAGGAATCGTATCCGAAGATCCATTTTCCACCATTATTCGCCAAAAGTAATGATGGTTCGGAAAAATTATCAATCTTGAAAAGTCAGACGCCTTGCATTGTGCGACAGCATACCGGTTATGCGCCTCTACGGGTGTCGATTTTGACGATGGCTGACTTTTTACACAACCACCAGGTGTAAAACCTAATGACTTCTCAACAGAACAAACGCCGATTAACCCATGTTTTTTCTACAGCTCCGGATTTATTAGAAATATTTATTTCCAAAGAAAATGTTGAAGAAAAGCGAATCCGGATTCGCACCTGGTTGTCTCAACAATTGGACGACTGTTACGAGCAAAACAAGGAAATTCCGCCCCTGGAATATCTGTTGCGTCGCGATGCCATCGATGTGTTTCGGAAAATTTTGTCACCGCGTAATGAAGCGTTGGCAGGTTATAGCATGCTGACATATGTCAACGATTTGCTGAACGGCGCTGCCCGGGCTGAACACCCCAAACCCAGATCCGGGTTTTTTGCCGAATTGGAATATCTGCTCAGGGGTATCCTGGGTAAAAGTGGTATTTACGATGATAAAGTACCCGCCTTCATTAAATACGAAGGAGTTAAGGCCGCTCGTTTGCGCTCCGCCGAGCTTTCTCGTATGGCGCGCGTCGCCAACGCACACATGGCAAAATATACTTGCGGACTGGAGCCGGATGCCGTACGACGCCGCAGCAGGAACAAATCCAGGATATTAAAACACTTTGACGCTACGGAACTGGAGTGGGGTCAGTGGCAATGGCATTTGCGCCACGCCATTCAGAAAGCCGACACACTTCGATCCCTGGTCAAGCTCAGCGAGGAAGAGTACGCGGCCGTGCAACTGGCCAACCGGGAAAAGATTCCGGTGGGCATCACACCCTATTATCTTTCCCTGTTCGACAATGAACCCGGAGGTTTGCGGGACCGCGCCGTACGCGCCCAGGTTCTTCCCAGCTTGCATTACGTGCGCCGGATGGCGCAGATGAAGGCGTGTGACAGCCAATCCATGGACTTCATGTTGGAGCGGGACACCTCACCCATCGAGGGGATTACCCGCCGCTATCCCAATGTGGTGATTCTGAAGCCGGTGCTCACGTGCCCCCAGATTTGCGTTTATTGTCAACGCAACTGGCAGATCGAGGATGTGCACTCCACCCAGGCGGTTTTGCAAAAGAACAAGCTGGATAAAGCCATTCAATGGATTGCAGATACCCCTGAAATCAATGAGGTGCTGATCACCGGCGGCGACCCCCTGTTGCTGTCCAACACCCGTATCGAATCCATCCTATCTCGTTTGGCCGCACTGCCACAGGTCATTCGCATCCGCATCGGCACCCGCACGCCGGTGACACTGCCGCAACGGATCACCGAAGCGTTTGTCCGCACCGTTGCCCGATACCATGTGCCGGGCAAGCGGGAGATCATTTTAGTCACCCATTTCGAACATGTTTATGAAATCACTCCCCAGGCCATGGAGGCCGTTCAGAAATTCCGTCGCTATGGCATGGAGGTGTACAACCAACTGGTGTTCACTTATTACAACTCCCGTAAATTCGAGGCCGCCCTGCTGCGCCAGAAATTGCGCCTGATCGGTGTCACGCCCTACTACACATTCAACACCAAGGGTAAAGAGGAAACCGACGATTTTCGGGTGCCCATCACCCGTTTGCTGCAGGAGCAGAAAGAGGAGGCGCGCCTGATGCCCGGCACGGTGCGCACCGATGAGATCGTGTTCAATGTGCCCGGACTGGGCAAAAACTATCTGCGCGCTTCCCAACACCGCGACATAATTTCCATTCTGCCCGATGGCCGGCGGGCGTACGAATTTCACCCCTGGGAAAAGAAGTTGGCCCTGGCCGGTACCTATGTCTACCAGGATGTCCCTATTTACGACTACTTGAAACGTCTCAAGGCCGATGGTGAAGATCCTGCCGATTACCGCTCGATCTGGTATTACTGAGAAAAGACAGACCGGTTCCATGCATATCCTTGCCGATTTTCATGTGCACTCCAAGTATTCCCGGGCCACGGCGCGCAACCTTGATCTGGAAAACCTCTATATCGCGGCGCAGATCAAAGGAATCGACGTGGTCGCTACGGGCGATTTCACCCATCCGGCCTGGTGGGCGGAGATCAAAGCCAAGCTGGTGCCGGCCGAAGAGGGGCTCTTCGCCCTTACCCCGGAGATCGCCCGCGCCTGCGACGAGAAGGTGCCACCGTCCTGCCACCGTCCGGTGCGCTTCATTCTGGTCACCGAAATCAGTAATATCTATAAAAAAGAGGGACGTACCCGAAAAAATCACAACCTGATCTTCATGCCCGATCTGCCGTCGGCGGAGCGCTTGAACTGGCGCTTGGACGCCATCGGTAATGTTCGCTCTGACGGCCGCCCCATTCTGGGTTTGGACGCCCGAAACCTGCTTGAAATTTTACTTGAAACAGATTCGCGAGGCTTTCTGGTGCCGGCCCACATCTGGACCCCCTGGTTTTCCTTGTTGGGATCCAAATCGGGTTTCGATTCGGTGGTGGATTGTTTCGAGGATCTAACGCCGCACATATTCGCCCTGGAGACCGGTCTGAGTTCGGACCCACCGATGAATCGCCGGGTTTCGGGGTTAGACCGGTTTGCCCTGATTTCCAATTCCGACGCCCACTCCCCGGCGAAATTGGGTCGCGAAGCCAACCGTTTCGATACAGAAATGGGGTTTTCGTCGCTGCGTGCCGCCCTGGAGGGTACCGCACCCAATGGTTTTTTGGGAACCATCGAATTTTTTCCTCAAGAGGGTAAATATCATCTGGACGGCCATCGCAACTGTCAGTTCAGCTGTCCGCCATCCGAGACCCGGGCGCTGAACAACACGTGTCCGGTGTGTGGCGGTCCCTTGGTGGTGGGGGTACTCAACCGCATAGCGCAACTGGCCGACCGTCCTGAAGAGTCGGAGCTGCCGGCGGACAGACCCTTTTGCAGCCTCATTCCCCTGGAAGTGCTGCTGGCCGAAGTCTTGCAGTGCGGTGCCAATACCAAAACAGTGGGCAATGCATACTGGAAACTGCTGCTGCGGCACGGATCCGAATTGGAGATATTACAAAGTGTGGATCCAGAGGCCCTGGCGTCCAGTGGCGTGCCGCTGCTATGGGAAGCCATCGATCGCATGCGCAGGGGTCAAGTCCGTTTCGAACCCGGTTTTGATGGCGCCTATGGTCAGGTCGCCATTTTCAATGCCGCCGAACGTAAACGGCTGCTCGGCCAACAATCCCTTTTCGCAGGCCCGTATTGTGAACCGGCGTACCAACCCCGGCCGTGCGTCCCTATACCTTCTGCCCCGAAAGAGGCCCCAGTCCCAATAGCTCTCCGGCCCGTTGCCGTCCCCGAACGTCAAGGCCGGTTCATTCTCAATGCACAACAGCAACAGGCGGTGGATTATCCCGGCGGCCCCCTGCTCATAATGGCGGGTCCGGGAACTGGCAAGACCCGCACCATCACCTGCCGCATGACGGCCCTGATGGCCGATGGCCGGGTGCCGGCGGCGCATATTCTGGCCGTTACCTTTACCCTCAAGGCGGCTCGCGAGATGGAAACCCGCCTGGCCGCCATGCTACCGGTCGGCGCACCACAACCCACGGTGGGCACGTTTCACGCCCTCTGCTGTCAGTGGCTCCGTCAAAGGGCGGATGAACCGCCCACCACCATCATCGACGACGCAGGGCGTGTCCAGGTAATGGAAGATGCCCGGAGACTGGCCAAGGCCGACGGCCATTCGGTCTCCTTGTCGGTCAAGCGGGCCCTTGACAGCATCAGCCGGGCCAAGCAGCTGTTGCTGGGGCCGGACGAAGATCCGTCCAGGTTTGCCGTTTTCGGTGACCAGGGGGCGGCCATCGCATTGTTGTATGGCTATTATCAGCAGCTTCTGGCCGATCAACAACTGATCGATTTCGAAGGCCTGATTTTCCGAACGGTGGAGATCCTGCGCCGGGATGTGGCGTGGCGGGCTGCTCTGCAGCGACAATTTACCCACATTTTTGTGGATGAATTTCAAGATCTCAATGATGGTCAGTATGCGTTGGTCCGGCTATTGGCCCCCGATGATGGCGATATTTGCGTCATCGGTGATCCGGATCAGGCCATTTACGGCTTTCGGGGAGCCAATGTGGGCCATTTCAAGCGCTTCATGGCCGAGTATCCCGGCGCGCAGATGATCCACCTGAATCGTAATTACCGCTGCCCCCAGACCATCCTGAAGGCCGCGGAGGCGGTAATCCAGGCCCAACCGAACGGTTTGGCGGTCCAGGGCCGGACAGCGATGAGCGCGGCCGCGGCCGGCGGTCCTGCCATCACTTTTTTAGAGGCCGCCACGGCCCGTGCCGAAGCGGTGGCCATCGGTAAGATCATCGAACAGATGGTGGGGGGTACCGGGTTTCAAGCCATCGATTTCGGCAAAACCAGTGGTGTCGGCAAGTCGTGCAGTTTTGCCGATTTTGCCGTTCTCTCCCGCACCGGCGCCGAGGCCCAGTCCATCGCCGAAGTGTTGACCCGGGGCGGCATACCGTGCCTGTTGGCCAACAAGGAGCGCCTTGTGCAGAAACCGCCTGTGGCCAAACTGCTGGCCGCCTTGCGGATGGCGGCCGACCAGGGCACCTATGGCGATCTGGATCACCTGACCGACCTGGTGGTCCCCGGCATCGGCGCCCGGACGCTCGGCCGATTCAAGGTGTGGGCCCAGGGGCGTCGCATGCCGTTGACCCTGGCCCTGCAAGCCGCCACACGCATACCCATCGAGGGGATGCGACCACAGCGTCAACATCGCCTGGTGGCGTTGATACGACTTTTTCGCACCCTTGCCGATGCCACCCGGGGGCAGTCTGTGGCCGATACGATTCAAAAGGTAGTGTCTGAAACAACACTATACCATCGTATCGATGCGGACGATTATCAAACGGTGTTATCCCTGGCGGACGTCGCCGGCCAGGACCTGCAAGCCCTGTGGATCTCCCTGGCCGCATATACGGATACCGATTTATACCGACCAGAGGCCGAGAAGGTGGCCTTGATGACCATGCATGCCGCCAAGGGACTCGAATTTCCAATTGTTTTTATTACGGGCTGCGAGGCGGGCAGGATACCCTATCAGCATTCAAAACATCTCCGGGAGTCCGCTGACCCGGACGAAGAGCGCCGTCTTTTTTACGTTGCCATGACCCGGGCCAAGAAGGTCCTATACCTGACCCGGGCCTTGCGACGCACTCGATCGGGCGCCAATCGCTCGACCGAACCCTCGCCCTTCACGGCGGATATCCCTTCGCATCTCCTGGTGGGAACCCGGGTTGCCGCCAAGCAACCGCCGCCGCAGCAATTGACCTTGTTCTAAAACGGGGGGGCGCGAATTGCCGGGTGTGGCAAAAGAGGGTTTCGCTCAATGGTAAATATAGTGT
>JAGTVD010000305.1 GCA_018224505.1 Desulfatitalea sp.
ATCGGTATTCTGGCCACCATCAGCATGCAGATCTCCTCCATGCAAGCCAACAGCCTGGCCCGGCACAACACCGAAGCGGCCGCCCGCGCGGTAAGCGTTGTGGAGGCGCTGAAACCCCTTCGCTTCAACGATGACGCCTTGGCGCCGGGGGATCACGATCTGTCCCGAAGCGATGATCCGTACTCCATCAATTACTCGGTAGAACAGAATGCCATCGTCAGCGGCTCCAAATCGATCCGGGTGACGGTGGGGTGGATGGACGGCAGCATCCAAAAGCGTGTGAACATCGACTATTTGATACCCGATACCATCTAACCCGTCAGAGGTGGCAAATGAAAACCTTTGTCTTTCCAAATGGTGGCACCGAAAAAGGTTCTGCCCTGATCACGGCCGTGCTGATTCTTTTGGTGGTTACGGTGATCGGCATCATCGCCTCGAGGACCGCTACCACAGAACTGGACATCGCGGCACACGACAAGTTTCACAAAATGACCTGGTTCGCCACCGATGCAACGGTGGAAGGTCTGGGCCCTGAATTGCTGGAGCGGTCCATCAACGTGACGTTTGGCGCGGACGACGACCTGGGCGACCTTTTGCGCACGTCATCCGCCAGCCTGACCATCGGCAATCCGGAATTTTACATGAACAAGGCGTGCGAAGACCCTGATAATTGCACGCCACAGGATCTCGCGGACGCCATCCCAACGCCTTCCAAACATGACATTGCCCTGGACGCAGCGGCCATGGGTGAGTCCGATGTCTATGTGCGGATATATATCAGCCAGAAAGGATGGGCCAGGGGCAGTTCGATCCTGATGTTTGAAGGTTACCACGGTGAAGGCAGGGGGGCTGCCCGGGGAGGCGCCGAAGCCGATTACATGATTCGCGGCCAAGGCGTCTCCAACAACGAGGCCCGAATCGCCTCGCAATGGCGGCATGTGGTGCGTTAACAGGCTGGCGGCCTGGCGGCAGACGACCCACCCTTGCGCAGGCCACGATCCCTTCGCCGGACATCTGAAAAATGGAGACGATACAATGATGCGGACAATCGGTTGCAGAATCAGCAAAACCCCATTGCGGCTTGTTTGCGCTGCCCTTTTAATCTTGTGCGGCCTGGCCGGGTCCGGCATAGGCCGCGAGGCCACCGCCGGCAACAACTGGCGCGAGCCCCGCATGAACCATTACGTGAACGTACCCCCCTTTATCTCCTACTCTGTCAAGCCCAACATCCTGATCCTCCTGGACAACTCGGGCAGTATGAACGAACGTGCCTATGGCGGGTCCACCTACGCCGGCACGCCTTCCGACACCGCCCCCACGAGAACCGCCAGTTTTTTTGTGGAACGTGAATGGGACGATGTGCATGAAAACCTTGCCGGCGCCGTTTCCGACGAAGAAATATTGAGCCTGGGAAGCCATCAGGTGGGCATGCGTTTCCAAAATATGGAAATTCCCCAGGGGGCCATCATCCGGTCGGCCCGTATTACCTTCATCGCTGCGGCCGACGGTGCGGCATCCGGTATGCGGATCATCGGCGAAAACGCCGACAACGCTCCTGCCTTCGATGACACGCAGAATGGCAACCTTTCCAATCGCGCGCAAACATCGGCCGTGGGTTGGAACACTGCTTCCTGGACGGCGGGCACCTCCTACGACACCCCCGATCTGAGTGCCATTGTCCAGGCCATTGTTTCCCGGACGGGCTGGCAAAAGGGCAACGCCATGGTGCTGGGTATCACCGGCGGCAGCGGCGACCTGCAGGCCCAGGCGCGCCTCACCGATCTGGATGATCCCACATCGGTTTTGCAAATCGGGCCTGTCCTGCATGTCACTTTCGATTCCGCCGAACCCGGGGAGCGCTACTACGGCTATTTCAATCCCGACTTTTTTTACGCCTACAATCACACCAGCGGCTATTTCGAAGCACGATTTGAAAAGCGCAACTACGACCTCAACAATCAGCGCTGGAACGTCAAAAACCGGGCCGGTACGAGCACCACATTGACGGACACCGATATCGTCGGTACGGCCGACAACCCGCGGGTCGGCTTCTGGGACGGCAACTGGCTCAACTGGATGAGCATGCGGCGCATCGATGTTTTACGCAAGGTACTGGTGGGTGGCAGACTCCATGACACACGCGCGCATGTGTTAATCGGCGAAAACGATGCGCGGGACGGCGTTCCGGATGCCCAATACTCAAAAGATCACACCAATTCCGCTCACATGGCGGTGACGCCCCTGGCCGGCGCGCATTCTTACACAGTCCGACGCGATGGAACCTTTTTGGTGAGAGCAAGCTCAAGCAACTACGCATTCAACATTCACGTACAAAAGGAGAGGGAGATCGAGCCCCAGGACTTTTTCCTGGACCCGGCAACCAACCAATATGAACTGGCCGGCGTGCTGCAACGGGTCGGCGATCAGGCGCGGTGGGGCAATATGTGGTTCAACCGTGGCATCTGGTCCGACAGCCCGGGTTACGAGGTATCTGGCGGACACGTCGCCCACCCTGTGGACAATGGCATCTCGGATGCCATTGTCGACGATTTGCGCACCAAGCGTTGCGAAAGCTGGACCCCCTTGGGTGAATCTTATTATGTGGCCCTGCAATATTTTAAACAGCAAGCGACCGTTTCGGGTTTTGGATCGCCATTTCAGGTCAATGATACATGGGACCCTATGTATCACAATGATCTGGAGCAGCACGTGGCCTGCGGTAAAAACTTCGTCCTGCTTCTGACCGACGGCGCGTCCACCCAGGACACACAGGTCCCGAGCGCGTTCAGGGGATATGCCGGAAACCCGAATAACATACCGGAAGAATTTATAAATTACACCCATTTTGACCCCTTGACCAGTGGCAAGGCATATCCAAGCAACGGTCGCGAATACCTTGCGGATCTGGCCCTTTTCGCCCGTCATAACGATCTGCGCGGGGAGGGGGAATATGCGTGTTACAACAACAACATCGTTCTATACACCGTGGTCACCATGCTGGATGAAAACCATAGCGACTATGCCAATGCCAAAGAGTTGCTGCTCAGGGCGTCCTATCTGGGTGGGTATGGCGATTCGAACAACGACGGGATCCCCGACACATATTACGAATCCAAGGACGGATACCATCTGGAAAAGGAACTGATGAAGGTTTTTGGCGACATGCTGAAAAACAGCACCTCCGCCACCGCCGCTTCAGTGGAATCCAGCTCGCGCTCCGGCGAAGGCGCGATCTATCAGACCATATTCTACCCCTCGCTTGACCATGACCGGATCACGTGGGCCGGCCAGGTCAATGCCCTGCTCGTGGACGCTTACGGCAATATGCGTGAAGACACCAATGCAAACCGGAAACTGGACGACGAAGACCTCATTCTCGTGTTGAAGGAGCCCGTTGCACCCACGGCAGCGGACATCTGCGCCGCCGAATCGCTCAGCGCCACCTTCCATAAATATCTGCCGACCCGTTCAATTCATGGCGGCGGGCCCATCGAGCCGGACTGGGACAAAGGTCCACAGACCCAGAATGGTCAGATCGAGTTCGGCCTGAACGAAGTCAGGTATCTCTGGTCGTCCAATGATTGGCTCAACGCCAATGGGTTGACGCCAGAATTGCAGAGAAATTACCACACCAACAGCCACCAGCGCTACATCTTCACCTTTGTGGACGCGGACGGCGCCATGGTTCCCAATGC
>JAGTVD010000306.1 GCA_018224505.1 Desulfatitalea sp.
GCAGTGCCGGCCACCACCCACAACAGCGCCAACAAGGCCGGCACGCTCACCAGCAGTGCGACACCCCCGGCGCCCATCGCCCGGCTGCGCCGATGCAACAGCGCCGTGTCACGGTGGGTAATGTTCACCGGCCAGGGGAAGGCCTCTGCCAGATCGGCCGCAACGGCCTCGGCGCCTTCTTCGCGAAACAGATAAACCGCCAGGTCGCTTGCCTGGCCCGGCATCAACCCGAACAACCGTTGCGCATCCGCCGGCGCGACCCAGACCAGATCGTGGGTTACCAGCCCGCTGTCGGCAGGGAAGCTGCCGATCATCTCCAAGGTAATCCCATCGCGCCGCCGCAGGTGCAGGCGACGATCCACGGAGGCCTCGGCCACCGCCCGGCCCACCACGGCCTCACCGACTGCCGGCGGCCGTAGTCCGTTGAGGGCGCCGTCGGGAAGCGCCGCAGCGGATGCCACCACCGTTACCGGTCCGTCCGGACCCGTTGCGATGCCCCATATGCGGGGCGTGGCATCAAGGGCACCGGGCACCTGGCCGGCATGCCATACGGCCTCATCTGCCGGCAGGGGCGCCCACCCGCCGGCATCGATGCGCCGGACCACCAGATCGGGCGTGTGATCCATCAAACGCGTCCATGTCAGGGTCAACGCATGGCTGAACAGCAAGGGTATAGCGATGATCAAGACAAGGCTGGTCAGGCAGGCAAACAGCAGGAGACTCCGTCCGGGGTGCCGCTGCACCTCACGCGCAGCCCAGACGGCCATGGCAAGGGAGCGCGCGCGCGGTATCATGGCGTGGCTTCCAAGCCGGCGCAACCCCTTAAATCCACCGCCGGGTGTACCGTTTCCGGATGGCGGTCCGGCGTACCGGCTGTCCACAGGGCCGCCCCTGAGAGCGCCAGTCCCTTCACCCACGGTATCACCGCCTTCTCCAGACAGGCACTGCGCGGCATCAGCCGGACGGCGGTAACGGTCAGCGGCGCCAGAAAGCTGACGGTGATCACCACGATGAGGATCCAGCGCGCACCCCGGCAGGGGGCCGGGTCCCGACGACAATCAGGGTCGTACGACCGGCTCATTTGGCAGTAGCGTCCGTTGGATCGATCTGGGCCGCCGGCAGTCTGTGGCGGCTGATCGTGTGCCACAAGGCATCGTCCAGCATATCAAGGGTAAACACCGTTGCGCCGCCATGGCGCTTCCGGAAGGTAGCCACGTGCGCCTCCTCGCCGAGGGTCACGATGGCCGGCCCCATGGGGCCCACCACGTCCGAACCAGCCACATAGAAGGCACGGCGCCCGTCCACATCCTGACCAGAGAAGAAGTCCCGCACCACCAGGCGATCTATGGCTCCCTGCGCCTGGCCCAGGTGAACCGTCGGCCGCAGCCAGGTGCGAAGCAAACACCCGTTGCCGCAGAAATAGAAAGTCTCGCCGCTGTGCAGTGTCATAGCTGCCGCTGCCTCGGGGCGCCGGGCGGGGAACATGGCACACACCGGGCAGCGATCGGTGGGTCCCGGTTGGATCCGGCCGTCCTCCCCCAGCGGCGCCAAGGCCGGTGTTGGGCCGCCGCCGGCACCGGCACCGGCGGATCCCGCCATGACGACGAGCAGGGATGCCGCCAGAGCGGCAACCAGCATCCGAGAGTGAATTCGGGATCCCATTTTACCCCCCGCTACGCCCCTATCTGTTGATAAGGGCATGATTCAACAGGTTGATCGGCGACTTGTGGCCAAACACAAGACTTTAACGGATGGAAGTTTGCTGCTGCCGATCACTTTAGAAGGATCCGCCTGAAAATGCAAGTTCAGCCATATGCCAATTGACTTTTCCTGTTTCCCTCGACCATGATGGGGACCGAATCACAAACCTTTCCCAGGGGAAAGAAGTATGTTGACCGCCTCCATCGATGCCGTCTCATTATTAATGCTGGGCCTTGTGGGCACCGGCCACTGCATCGGCATGTGCGGCCCGCTGGTGGTGGCCCTGCCCGGGCAGACCGGGCGCATTGGCCCGCACCTGGCATATCATGCCGGCCGGCTGGCCACCTATGCCATGATCGGTGCCCTGATGGGGGCGATGGGCAGCGGGTTGATCCACCTGGCGGCCGCCGTGGGCGGCGATCCGCTGCTATGGATGAGCCGGATGCAAATGGGCATCGGTCTGTTTGCGGGCCTGTTCCTGCTCTTATTCGGCCTCTCCCGCATGGGGCTGCTGGCCGAGCCCCGCTGGATGGCCATTGCCGCGCCGACACGCGTTCCTGGTTGGCGGCGCCTTGCGGCCGGGCCGGTCGGCGGCCGGCGGTGGTTCGACTTCTTCCTGATGGGATTGCTGTTGGGCGCTCTGCCGTGCGGGCTCTCCTACGCCGCCTTTGCCAAGGCGCTTTCCGGTGCGCAGGCAGCGACCGGCGCCGCCATGGCCCTGATATTCGGCCTGGGAACCCTGCCGGGACTACTGGCGGTGGGGGCCGGGGCCGGCATGCTGTTAAACCGTTTCCGGCAGCACGCAGACCTGCTGGCCGGCCTGATCATGATCGGGATGGCGGCAGCGCTGTTGGTCCAGGTGTGGGAGGCGATTTGATCAGCAACAACAAGGTATTCCCGATGACTGTGAGGCTGGAGAGCAGCATGGCTGTGGCCGCTACCAGCGGTGTCAGCAGGCCGCTCATGGCCACCGGGATGCTGATCAGGTTGTAGATCCAGGCGCACCCCAGATTCTGCACCACCTTGCGATCGACCCGGCGTGCCAGGGGGAAGAAAGCGGTTAATTGGTCGGGATCGCCGCGCATGAGAGTAATGTGGGCGGCCTCTTTAACCAGTCCCGCACCGGTATACACCGCCACCGCCAGGTGAGCCCGGGCCATGGCGGCGGCATCGTTGACCCCGTCGCCCACCATGGCCACCCGTTGCCCCTGCTGTTGCAATCCATCGATGTAGGCCGCCTTCTCCGCGGGCAACAGCCCACCCCGGGCATGGCGCAAACCCAGTGCACCCGCCACCGCCTGGACGGCGGCATCGTCATCGCCGGATATCAGATGCACCTCCCGGCCGGCCTCCCGGAGTCCCTGGATCATGGCCGACACGCCGACACGCAGGGTATCGCCGAAATAGAGCGTGGCGGCCGGTTGGCCGTCGACACCCACATAAACGCGGGATGTAGTGCCATCCGCACCCCGCGCCGAATGGTCCGCC